>CAITAM010000495.1 GCA_903890265.1 uncultured Pseudomonadota bacterium
CCTCAAATCCCTGTTGGCTCAGTCGGGTTTCGTGCAGGTCAACGTCGACGTCTCGCGCCAGTCCGGCCAGCAGTCACCCCACTCGGGTTCCTCGTACCGGGCCGGCGGCGGCGCGGCGCTCGGCGGGATCGAGTCGGTCGCGGACGCAGAGCCTGCCGCACCCATCGTCCGCTACGCGACCCGCTCGCAGTTGGACGCGTACGCCTGATCGTCGCGCGATCAGCGGTCGACGAGCCGCTCCATCGCCTCGTTGTAGCGAGGTCCGGCGGCGGCGCCGACGGGGAAGGCCGCGGCCAGCGCGGCGAGATCGGTCGTGCTGAGCGCAAGCGAGGCGCTGCGCGAATTTTCCGTCAGGCGCGCGCGGGACTTCGTGCCGGGTATCGGCACGATATCCGGACCCTGTGCCAGCAGCCAGGCCAGCGCCACCTGGCCGGTCGTTGCGCCGAGCGACGCCGCGATCGACCGTAGCTGCGCGAGCAGCGCGAGGTTGCGGTCGTAGTTCCCGCCCTGAAAACGGGGCAGGTCACGGCGAATGTCCTCACCCGCGGCCGCTTCCTCGGCCCGCGGCGCGCTACCGGCGAGAAAACCCCGACCGAGCGGCGAAAACGGCACAAAGCCGATACCGAGGCGTCGGCAGGCCGGCAGGACGGCCTGCTCGACGGCGCGCTCCCACAGGCTGTACTCGGACTGCAGCGCCGCGATGGGGTGCACGCGGCTCGCCCGCTCGAGGGTTGCGACGCCAACCTCCGACAGGCCGAGGTAACGGACCTTGCCGGCGCGGACGAGTTCGGCCATCGCGCCGACCGTCTCCTCGACCGGCACGGCCGGATCGAGGCGGTGCTGGTAATAGAGGTCGATGGTCTCGACGCCAAGCCGGGTGAGCGATGCCTCGCAGGCCGCACGGACGTTCTCGGGACGGCCATCAACGCCCGCGATCGATCTGTCCGCGCCGATCCGGAAGCCGAACTTGGTGGCGAGCACGACCTCCTCACGCCGGCCTCGGATGGCGCGGCCGACGAGTTCTTCGTTGGCGAAGGGCCCGTAGATCTCGGCGGTGTCGAGGAAATTGATCCCGAGGTCCAGCGCCGCGTGGATCGTCGCGATCGCTTCGTCGTCGCTGCGCGCCGCGGCGTGGTCGTAGGCGTAGGTCATGCCCATGCAGCCGAGCCCAAGGGCCGAGACGACCGGACCGCGGGTGCCGAGAGTTCGCTGCTGCATGTCGCTGTCCTGCGAGGGGTGGAGCCTGATTGGAACAGACGCGGTCCGCCGCGCCAAGGCGCCAATTTTCCGACGGGTGCGGGGATTCTGACGCCGGCGCCGCGACCGCACTCGTGTAACCCGCTGTTTTTAATGGACTGCTGCGATGGCACAGAACTTGCTCTGGTACAGGCAGATACCTCGTTAGGAGCGGACCATGGCTGAGGAAGAAGACGCAGCGGGCCAAGACGAAGACGCAAAGCCAGCGAAGAAGAAAAAGGCCAAAGGTGAAGGCGGCGGCGTCATGGGCATGCTGGTCAATGCGATCGGCATTTTCGTGCTCGTGCTCGGCGCCACGATCGTCGGCGGCATGGTCAACGCCAAGCTGCATCCGCAGCAGGAATTCGCCCTGGTCGACGGCAAGCTGACGATCAAGGAGACCAAGGCCGAGGAGAAAGCCGGCGCCAAGGAGGCGGTCAAGCCGGCCTTCTACGTGGAGCTGGATCCGCCGCTCGTCGTCAACTTCGACGACCAGCAGTCGGTGCGCTTCCTCCAGGTCTCGATGCAGGTGCTGGTCCGGGAGGAACACGCCGGCGAGACCGTGAAACTGCACTCACCGGTCATCCGCAACAACCTGCTGCAGGTGCTGAACGGCCGTGACTACCACGAGCTCATGACCCGCGACGGCAAGGAAAAACTGCGCCAGGAGTGTCTCAAGGAAGTGCAGAAGATCCTGACCAAGATGGCCGGCGCCCCCATCGCCGAAGACCTGTATTTCACCAGCTTCGTCGTCCAGTAGAACGCCATGGCCGAGAACGAAGACGCCGTCGAACGCAGCCTGATCTCGGATGACGAGGTCAACGCGCTGCTCGACACCGCCGGTGAGGGCGGTGAGAACGGCGTCAAGGCCTACGACCTTGCTGGTGCGCAGAAGATCACCCGCGGCCGCCTGCCCGCGCTGGAAACGATCCACGAGACCTTCGCCCGCAATTTCCGTGTCTCGCTGTTCAGCCTCCTGCAGCGTGAGCCGCAGGTGAAGTACCACGGGATCCGCACTCAGAAGGCGGGCGATTACCTCGCCGCCATCCACACGCCGGCGAGCCTCGATATCTGCCGTATCGAGCCGCTGCCCGGTAATGCGCTGATCAACTTCGACCCCGGCCTCGCGTTCCTGATGGTCGACACCTACTTCGGTGGTCCGGGCCGAGCGGTGCCGGGATTGCGCCAGATTGCTGCGCTGACGCCGACGGAGCTGCGCTTCATCCAGATCGTGCTGGCCCAGGCGGCCATCGATCTCGCCGACGCCTGGACGTCCGTCGCGCAGGTCAGCATCCAGCTCGTCAAGCACGAGTCGAACCCGCTGTTCGCGAGCGTCGCCGCGCCGACCGACACGGTGCTCGTCAATCGCTTCACGGTCGAGCTGACGCTGGGCTCGGGCTACATCGAGCTCGTCATGCCAGCGGCGATGATCGACCCCCTGCGCGAGGTGCTGACCGCCGGCATCGTCGCCCAGGGGGCGGAAGAGCAGGACGACTGGCAGCCCGAGCTCAACGGGCACCTGCGAAACGCGGCACTCGAGGTCCGCGCGGTCCTGACCGAAGTCGAAATCTCCATCGGCGCGCTGCACCGGATGAAGCCCGGCGACGTGATACCCATCGATCCGCCGAAGGAAGTGACGCTCTTCGCCGGAGAGACGCCGCTGTTCGCCGGCTCCTTTGGGGTCAGCCGCGAGCGCAATGCCGTGCGCGTGCTTGGACCCATGCAGCGTCGCAAGTGAACGAGCCTAACCCCGGAGCAGTGAGCCATGAGTGAATCAATGAACACCAATGCAGGATCCGCGGGTTACGAGCGGGCCCAGTTCTCCGATCTCGGGCCCGATGCGCCGGGCGGCAACACCGACGTGACGCTCGAGCTCATCCTGGACGTCATGGTCAACGTCTCGCTCGAGGTGGGGCGCTGTCGCATCAGCGTGCGGGACCTGCTCGCCTTGCGCCAGGGATCCATTCTTGAGCTCGACCGGCTCGCCGGCGACCCGCTCGACGTGCTGGTCAATGGTGTGCGCGTGGCGCGTGGCGAAGTCGTGGTGATCAACGAGAAATTCGGTATCCGCCTCATCGAAGTGGTCAGCCCGCAGGAGCGACTGGAGCGCGTGAAGTGAAAC
>CAITAM010000496.1 GCA_903890265.1 uncultured Pseudomonadota bacterium
ACAAGTACCGCATCATCGACTTCCGTCGTGACAAGGACGGCGTGCCGGGCAAGGTCGAGACGATCGAATACGATCCGAACCGCAGCGCCTACATTGCTCTCGTTCTGTACAAGGACGGCGAGCGGCGCTACATCCTGCACCCGCGCAACGTGAAGGTCGGCGACGAGATTCAGTCGGGTTCAGAGGCGCCTTTCAAGCCGGGCAATGCGATGCAGCTGCGCAGCATTCCGGTGGGCAGCGTCGTGCACAACGTTGAGCTCAAGCCTGGCAAGGGCGGGCAGATCGCCCGCTCGGCCGGCACGTCGGTGCAGTACTCCGCGCGTGAAGGCCTGTTCGCGCTGCTGCGTCTGAAGTCCGGCGAAATGCGCCGTGTGCACATCGACTGCAGGGCTACGATCGGCGAAGTCGGCAACGACGAGCACAACCTGCGCGTATTCGGCAAGGCCGGCGCGAAGCGCTGGCGCGGTATCCGTCCGACGGTCCGTGGTGTCGTGATGAACCCGGTCGACCATCCTCACGGTGGTGGTGAGGGTAAGTCCGGCCAGGGTAACCCGCACCCGGTATCGCCTTGGGGCTGGCAGACCAAGGGTAAGAAGACCCGTCACAACAAGCGCACGAACTCATTGATCGTGTCGCGGCGTAAGAAGTAGAGGACAGAACAGTGCCACGTTCGCTAAAGAAAGGCCCGTTCGTCGATCTGCACCTCGTCAAGAAGGTGACTGTCGCGAGCGCGAAGAATGATCGTCGCCCGATCAAGACCTGGTCGCGCCGCTCGACGGTGCTGCCGGAGATGGTCAACCTGACCATCGCCGTGCACAACGGCCGTAACCACATCCCCGTGATGATCACGGAGAACATGGTCGGTCACAAGCTTGGTGAGTTTGCTCCGACGCGTACCTTCAAGTCGCACGGTGGCGATCGCAAGGGATCGGATTAAAGCCATGCAAACTTTTGCCCTGCTGAAGAACGCCCGGATTTCGCCGCAGAAGTGCCGCCTCGTCGCCGATACCGTTCGCGGTAAGCCGGTCGGACAGGCGCTTGCCATCCTGCGCTTCATGCCGAAGAAGGGTGCGGAGCTGATCCGCAAGGTGCTCGAGTCGGCTATCGCCAATGCCGAGCACAACCACGGCGCGGACATCGACGAGCTGACGGTGTCGCGAATCGAGATCGACACGGCCGCGACCCTGAAGCGCTTCGGCGCCCGGGCGAAGGGCCGCGGCGCTCGCATCGTCAAGCGTAACAGTCACATCAAGATCATCGTTGCCGACAAGGCACGGTAAGCCGGACAGGACACAGTCATGGGTCAGAAAGTCAATCCAATCGGCATCCGTCTCGGCATCACGCGTGATTGGACGTCCAAGTGGTACGCGCACTCGAAGAACTTCCCGGGCTACGTGCACACCGACTTCGAGGTGCGCGAATACCTGAAGAAGCGGCTCGCGGATGCCTCCGTCAGTCTCATCTACATCGAGCGCGCTGCCCGTCGGGTCAGCATCACGATCCACACGGCGCGTCCGGGCATCGTGATTGGCAAGAAGGGTGAGGACATCGAGAAGCTCCGCGCTGATGTCGCGAAGCTGATGAAGCTCCCGGTCCAGGACGTCCGGCTGAATATCGCCGAGATCCGAAAGCCGGAGATGGACGCCTACCTCGTTGCCCGCGGCATCGCCGAGCAGATCGAGAAGCGCGTCATGTTCCGTCGCGCCATGAAGCGTGCCGTGACCAACACGATGCGCAGCGGTGCGCTTGGCATCAA
Source organism: uncultured Pseudomonadota bacterium (assembly GCA_903890265.1). Taxonomy (GTDB): domain Bacteria; phylum Pseudomonadota; class Gammaproteobacteria; order Steroidobacterales; family Steroidobacteraceae; genus CAIKMS01. The sequence continues at coordinate 1,757 of CAITAM010000496.1, forward strand.
GGTTCGCCTGTCGGGCCGCCTGAACGGCGCTGAAATCGCCCGCACGGAGTGGAGCCGCGAGGGCCGCATCCCGCTGCACACTTTCCGCGCGGATATCGACTACGGATTCGCCGAGGCCCGCACGACCTACGGCGTGATCGGTATCAAGATCTGGATCTTCAAGGGCGAGGTCTTCGACAAGATCGAGTCCGAGGTCGCCACCGCTCCCGAGCAGGGAACGACGGCGCCGGTCGTGGAGCCGGCTGCCTAAGGCGGCATGAGTTAAGGAACACGCATCATGATGCAGCCAAAGCGTACTAAGTACCGTAAGCAGTTCAAGGGCGACTGCAGCGGTTCCGCGCACCGCGGTTCGAGCGTTGCCTTCGGCGATTTCGCCCTCAAGGCCACCGACCGGGGCCGGATGACCTCGCGGGAGATCGAAGCGGCGCGTCGTGCGATGACCCGCTACGTGAAGCGCGGCGGCCAGATCTGGATCCGTGTTTTCCCGGACGTCCCGGTCACTGCCAAGCCTCTCGAGGTTCGAATGGGCAGCGGTAAGGGCAACGTCGAGTACTGGGTGGCGAAGGTCCTCCCGGGCAAGGTTCTGTTCGAGATGGAAGGCATTTCCGAGGAAATTGCGCGCGAGGCATTCCGCCTGGCGGCGTCCAAGCTCTCGCTGCCGACCATTTTCGTCAAGCGCAACGTGCGCTGAGCGGAGTGACTGGGATGAACATGAAAGAACTCGTTAACCGTTCGCCGATCGAGCTCAAGGAAGAACTCCTCAAGCTCCGTCGCGAGCAGTTCAATCTGCGCATGGCCAATGCCGCGGGGCAGCCTGCCAAGCCGGACCAGTTCGGCAAGGTGCGCAAGAACATCGCACGCGTGAAGACGCTTATGGCGCAGAAGCGCGTCGGAGGTAAGGCCTGATGTCCGCAGAGAATCAACCAGCCGCTGCTGCCGAGGCCGTAAAGGCCGAGCGCACGCTTACGGGCCGTGTGGTCAGTGCAAAGATGGCAAAGACCGTCAGTGTCGCCGTCGAGCGCCTGATCAAGCATCCGCAGTACGGCAAGTACGTGCGCCGGACCACCAAGCTCATGGCCCACGACGAGGCCGGCGAGTGCCGCGAGGGCGACACCGTCGTCATCGCGCCGTGCCGCCCGCTGTCGCGCCACAAGAGCTGGAAGCTGGTGAAGGTTATCGGCCGGGCCGAGGGGACGACGCCATGATCCAGATGCGTACCCTGCTCGCCGCGGCGGACAACAGCGGCGCCCGCAGCCTGATGTGCATCAAGGTTCTCGGTGGCACCCGCCGTCGCTACGCGACGGTTGGCGATGTCATCAAGGTGAGCGTCAAGGATGCCATTCCGCGCGGCAAGGTGAAGAAGGGCGAGGTTTACGATGCGGTAGTGGTCCGTACGCGAGCCGGCGTTCGCCGCCCGGACGGCTCGCTCATCCGCTTCGATGGCAACGCCGCCGTGCTGCTGTCGACCAAGCTCGAGCCGATCGGGACCCGTATCTTCGGGCCGGTCACGCGTGAGCTGCGCACGGCGCAGTTCATGAAGATCATTTCGCTGGCGCCAGAGGTCCTCTAAACATGAACCGCATTCGCAAGGGCGACCGCGTCATCGTTACGACGGGCCGCGACAAGGGTCGGCAGGGTACGGTCATCCAGGTGCTCGAGGACGATCGCCTGCTGATCGAGAACATCAACGTCGTGACGAAGCACCAGAAGGGCAACCCCCAGGCTGGGCAGCCGGGCGGCATCATCAAGCGTGAGGCATCGATCCATGCCTCGAACGTGATGCTGTTCAATGACGCGACCAAGAAGGGTGACCGGATCGGGTTCCGTACGCTTGATGACGGCCGCAAGGTCCGGTTCTTCAAGTCCAATGGCGAAGTGCTCGACGCCTGATTGGCGCCGCGAGACACGAGGTTATGACGATGGTCAGACTAGAAAAGCACTACCGCGAAACGGTAGTACCGGCCCTGAAGCAGACGCTCGAGCTCGAGAACGTCATGGCGGTGCCGAAGATCGTGAAGATCACGGTCAACATGGGCGTGGGCGAGGCCGTGGCTGACAAGAAGCAGCTCGAGGCCGCTGTCGCCGATCTGCAGAAGATCACGGGCCAGAAGCCCCTGCTCTGCAAGTCGAAGAAGTCGATCGCGTCGTTCAAGCTGCGCGAAGGCCTCGCGATCGGCGCGAAGGTCACGCTGCGTGGCGCGCGCATGTACGAGTTCCTCGACCGCCTGGTGTCGATCGCGATGCCGCGTATCCGCGACTTCCGCGGCGTCAGCCCGCGCGCATTTGACGGCCGTGGTAACTACAACTTCGGCGTCAAGGAACAGATCATTTTCCCTGAGATCCAGTACGACCAGATCGACAAGATCCGGGGCATGGATATCACGATTACGACCACGGCGACGGACGACAAGGCAGGGCGGGCGCTTCTTGAGGCGTTCAGCTTTCCTTTCCGCAAGTAACCGCAGCGTCCAAACAGAGTTTCAGAGGCAGCACGAGCTTATGGCCAAGACCAACATGCTGGAGCGCGAGAAGCGCCGGGAAGCCCTCGCGAAGAAGTACGCTGCGAAGCGTGCCAAATTGCGTGAGCTGATCCGCAACCCGAAGACGAGCCACGAGGCGCGCGTCGAGGCACAGGTGCAGCTGCAGAAGCTTCCGCGCGACTCCAACCCCAACCGCCAGCGCAGCCGGTGCCAGATCACGGGCCGTCCGCGTGGCGTCTACCGCAAGTTCGGCCTTGGCCGTACCAAGCTTCGCGAGGCGACGATGAAAGGTGAGATTCCCGGTCTTGGCAAGGCCAGCTGGTAAGAGGATTAGCCCATGAGCATGACTGATCCTATTGCCGACTTCCTGACCCGCATCCGTAACGGACAGGCGGCCCACAAGCCCGAAATCAGCTGCATGTCGTCGCAGCTGAAGATTGCCATTGCCACGGTGCTGCGTGACGAAGGCTACATCGGCAACTTCACGACCACGAGCGAAGGCGGCAAGACCACGCTTACCGTTCAGCTCAAGTACCACCAGGGCCGACCGGTGATCGACCGCCTCGAGCGAGTCAGCCGCCCGGGCCTGCGTTCGTACCGCGGCAAGAACGCGCTGCCGAAGGTCCTGGGTGGCCTCGGTATCGCAATTGTTTCAACCTCGCAGGGCGTCATGACCGACCGCCAGGCTCGCGCCACCGGCCAGGGCGGCGAAGTCCTGTGCGTCGTGTCCTAACAGCGGGATTCAGATCATGTCTCGAGTAGCAAAAAAGCCCGTTGAACTGCCACAGGGCGTCACCATGTCGGTGGCTGACAACGTGGTTACGATCAAGGGCGCCAAGGGCAGCCTCAACCTCGCGCTGGTCAACGGCGTGTCGGTGGAACAGGACAAGTCGACGGTCACGGTCAAGCTTGCAGACGGTGCGGCGCACCTCATGCCTCAGGCCGGGTCGACGCGTGCGCTCCTGGCCAACATGGTTACGGGCGTGAGCAAGGGCTATGAGAAGAAGCTCGAGCTCGTAGGCGTCGGTTACCGTGCCGCGGTCGCCGGCAAGGCACTCAATCTGACGCTCGGCTTTTCGCACCCGGTGTCCTACCCGATGCCGGAAGGCATCACGATCGAGACGCCGACGCAGACCGAGATTCTGATTAAGGGCACCGACCGGCAGAAGGTTGGTCAGGTCGCCGCGGAGATCCGCTCGTACCGGCCGCCAGAGCCTTACAAGGGCAAGGGCGTGCGCTATTCGGGCGAGAAGATCGAGATCAAGGAAGCGAAGAAGAAGTAAGCCGCCATGAAAAAGATCATCGACAAAAAGGGTACGCGGCTGCGCCGCGCAGCCGGAACGCGGCTCAAGATCAAGGAGCTGCGTGTGGCACGGCTGACCGTGCACCGCACGCCGCGCCACATCTACGCGCAGATCATTGACAGTGCCGCTGGCACCGTGATCGCCGCTGCATCGACGGTGCAGGAGACGGTGCGCGACGGGTTGAAGTCGACGGGCAACGCGGATGCCGCGGCGGCCGTCGGCAAGACGATCGCCGAACGGGCGAAGGCCAAGGGCGTGACGAAGGTTGCCTTCGACCGGTCGGGCTTCCGTTACCACGGGCGCATCAAGGCACTCGCCGAAGCCGCGCGCGAGCACGGCCTCGAGTTCTGATTACTTAAAGTACTGGAATACAGGATTTCACCATGGCGAGACCGGAGAAGAATGCCTCTGGCGACGACCTCATCGAGAAGCTCGTTGCGGTTAATCGCACGGCCAAGGTCGTTAAGGGCGGCAAGCAGTTCGGCTTCACGGCGCTGACGGTGGTCGGCGACGGCGCTGGCCGCGTGGGCTTCGGCTACGGCAAGGCACGCGAGGTCCCGACTGCCATCGCGAAGGCGATGCAGGCGGCCCGTAAGAACATGCTGAACGTGCCGCTTCACGGCGACTCGATTCACTATGCCGTCAAGGGTCGGCATGGCACCACGCAGGTGTACATGCAGCCCGCCTCGGGCGGTACCGGCGTCATCGCCGGCGGCGGCATGCGCGCCGTGTTCGAGTGTGCCGGTGTCCGTAACGTGCTTGCCAAGAGCTACGGTTCGCGCAACCCGATCAACGTGGTGCGGGCGACGTTCGACGGCCTCATGCGGATGTCGTCGCCGGATGACATCGCCGCCAAGCGCGGCAAGTCGCTCGGGGAGATCCTGGCATGAACAAGATCAAGGTCCGACAGAAGCGCAGCACCGCCGGGCAGCTCCGCAACATCATTTCGTCCGTCCGTGGGCTTGGCCTGCGCCGGATCGGTCATACGGTTGAGGTGCAGGACACGCCGCAGAACCGCGGCATGATCAATGCGGCCAACCATCTCGTTGAGGTCGTCAAATCATGAGCGAAATGAAGCTCAATACGATCAAGCCGGGTGAAGGCTCGAAGAAGACCCGTCTGCGGGTCGGCCGCGGCGCATCCGCCGGGCAGGGCAAGACCTGCGGTCGGGGCGTCAAGGGCCAGCGCGCGCGCAAGGGCGGCTACCACAAGGTCGGCTTCGAAGGCGGCCAGATGCCGCTGCAGCGGCGGCTGCCGAAGGTCGGTTTCCGCTCCAAGCTGAAGGCCAGCCGCTCGGAGATCACCCTGACCACGCTGTCGCAGATCGCCGCGAAGAACGGCGGCATCGTCGATCTCGCGATGCTGATCAGCGCGAGCCAGGTGCCCGCGGCGACCGAGAAGGTCAAGGTCATTCTGTCTGGCAAGCTTGACGGTCCGGTCACGGTCCGCGGGCTGACGCTGACGGCCGGTGCCCGTGCGGCACTCGACGCCGTCGGTGGCAAGGTCGAGTAATACGTGGCCAACGCAAGCACATCGTCGATTGCCGGGCTGGGCAACGGTTCGCGCTTTGCCGAGATCAAGAGCAGGCTGCTGTTCTTGCTCGGCGGCCTGATCGTGTACCGCATCGGTACCTACATACCGGTACCCGGCATCGACCCGGTGGCGCTTGCGCGTTTCTTTGCCCAGCAGGAAGGGACCATTCTCGGTCTCTTCAACATGTTCTCGGGCGGGGCGCTGTCGCGGCTGTCGATTTTTGCGCTGGGCGTCATGCCCTACATCTCGGCGTCCATCATCATCCAGATGTTTGCGGTGGTCTACCCGCCGTGGGCGGAATGGAAGAAAGAGGGCGAGGCCGGCCGGCGGCGCGTGACGCAGTACACGCGCTACGCGACGGTCGCGCTCGCTGCCTTCCAGGCTGCCGGCGCCGCGTACGCGTTCCAGAACCAGAAGGTCGTGCTGAACCCGGGCATCGGCTTCATCGTGACGGCGACCGTGACACTCGCGGCCGGTACGATGTTCCTGATGTGGCTCGGTGAGCAGATCACGGAGCGTGGCGTCGGCAACGGCATCTCGATGATCATCCTGTCAGGTATCGTCGCGGGGCTGCCGGCCGCCATCGGCAACACGCTGACGCAGATTTACTCGGGCGAGATGAACCCGGCATTCGCCATCCTGCTGGTCGTACTGGTGGGCGCCGTGACGCTGTTCGTCGTCTACGTCGAACAGGGCCAGCGGCGAATCGCGGTCAACTACGCGAAGCGGATGGTCGGCCGGAAGATGATGGCGGGCCAGACGAGTCACCTGCCGTTCAAGCTCAACATGTCCGGCGTCATTCCGCCGATCTTCGCCTCGTCGCTGCTGCTGTTCCCGGCCACGATCGCCAATTTCTGGGGGTCGACCGCCGGTGGTGCCTGGCTGCAGGGCTTTGCGCAGTCCCTCGGCTACGGGCAGCCGCTGCACATGGTGCTGTACGCGGCGATGATCATGTTCTTCTGCTTCTTCTACACGGGACTCGTGTTCAACGCCCGCGAGACCGCCGACAACCTCAAGAAGGCCGGCGCCTTCATCCCGGGCATCCGGCCGGGTCAGCAGACCGGCGAGTACATCGACAAGGTTCTGACGCGCCTGACCGTCTGGGGTGGCTTTTACGTCACCGCCGTGTGTCTGCTGCCGGAATTGCTTATTTCGTGGGGGCACGCGCCGTTCTATTTCGGTGGCACGTCGCTCCTGATCATCGTGGTGGTCGTCATGGATTTCCGCGCACAGCTCAGCGCGCAGCTCATGTCGCAGCAGTACGAGGGCCTGATGAAGAAGGCCAGTCTGCGCGGCTCGCCGCGTCCCGGGCTGCGCTGACCGCCCCCGCCCCATTTCCAGTCGAGGCCAGAAGTCATGAAAGTCCGTCCGTCGGTAAAGAAGATCTGCAAGAACTGCAAGGTGGTTCGCCGCCGCGGCATTGTCTACGTCATTTGCTCGGACGCTCGCCACAAGCAGCGCCAGGGCTAAGCCGGGGCGGCCCTAACCGGCCGCCAACCTTGAGAAACGAGTGGTTTTTAGATAGACTGACGAGCTTTTCCCCCGTCAGTCGTTGGAGCAACGATGGCACGTATTGCCGGCATTAATATCCCGATGAACAAGCACATCGTGATCGGCCTGACGCACGTATTCGGCGTCGGTCGCACGACGGCCAAGAAGGCCTGCGAGGCCGCGGGCGTCGCGCCGGACACGAAGACCAAGGACCTGACCGAGGCCGAGGTCGCGGCCCTGCGCTCGTTTATCTCGCGTCTGACGGTAGAGGGTGACCTCCGCCGCGAGACCGCGATGAATGTGAAGCGCCTGATGGACATGGGCAGCTACCGGGGCCTTCGGCACCGTAAGGGTCTGCCGATGCGTGGCCAGCGTACCCGTACCAACGCGCGTACGCGGAAGGGCCCGCGCAAGCAGGCCGTGAAGCTGGCCGTTAAGGGCTAATCGACCGGGCCGTCGCCTTGGGCGCCGGCCGCGGTTCAAATCTACGAGAAGGCAGAAACAGTGGCCGATCAGAAGCAGCAGAACAAGGCGCCCCGCGCGAAGAAGGCTCGGCGCCAGGTGTCCGACGCCGTCGCGCACGTGCACGCGTCGTTCAACAACACGATCATCACGATCACGGACCGGCAGGGCAACGTGCTGTCGTGGGCGACCAGCGGTGGCTGCGGCTTCCGTGGCTCGCGCAAGAGCACCCCGTTCGCCGCGCAGGTCGCTGCGGAGAAGGCCGGCAACGCGGTGCAGGAGTACGGCGTCCGCAACGTTGAAGTGCGCGTCAAGGGTCCGGGACCGGGCCGCGAGTCCGCGGTGCGTGCGCTGAACGGCTGCGGTCTCAAGATCAGCTCCATCAGTGACGTCACCCCGATTCCGCACAACGGCTGCCGTCCGCCGAAGAAGCGTCGCGTCTGACACGACGCGCCAACATTTAGGATTATTCATGGCCAGGTATTTGGGACCCAAGTGCAAGCTCTCGCGTCGCGAGGGCACGGACCTCTTCCTCAAGAGTGGCGTCAAGCCGCTTGAGTCGAAGTGCAAGCTCGAAGTGCCGCCGGGCGGCATCAAGGGCGAGCGCCGCACGCGTCTGTCGGACTACGGCGTGCAGCTGCGCGAGAAGCAGAAGCTGCGTCGCATGTACGGCGTGCTCGAGCGCCAGTTCCGCAACTACTACCACAAGGCGGCCGGCCGCCCGGGCGCCACCGGCGCGAACCTTCTCCAGTACCTTGAGCGGCGGCTGGACAACGTCGTCTATCGCATGGGCTTCGCCTCGACGCGCGCCGAGGCCCGCCAGCTCGTGTCGCACAAGGGCATCCTCGTCAACGGCAAGCCCGTCAATGTGCCGTCCTACGTGTGCAGCGCCGGTGACGTGATCGAGATCCGCGAGAAGTCGAAGAACCAGGCGCGCATCGCCGCCGCTCTGGCGATGGCGGCTCAGGTCGGTTTCCCGGACTGGGTCATCGTCGATGAGAAGAAGATGACCGGCACGCTGAAGTCGGTACCGGAGCGGGACGAGATCCTGCCGGATATCAACGAGAATCTGGTCGTCGAGTTGTACTCGAAGTGATAGATCACGAGACGGACAGCTCGGCCTTCGAACCGCAGGTAAGAAAAATGATGGGATCGGTTAACGAGTTTCTGAAGCCCCGGATGGTTAAGGTCACGGCCCAGGGCCCGCGCCATGCGCGTATCGTGATCGAGCCGTTCGAGCGTGGCTTTGGCCACACGCTCGGCAATGCGCTGCGCCGCGTGCTGCTGTCGTCGCTTCCGGGCGCGGCCGTGACGGAGGCCGAGATCGATGGCGTGCTGCACGAATACACCTCGATCGAGGGCGTGCAGGAAGACGTCGTCGACGTGCTGCTGAACCTTAAGCTTCTGTCGATTCGCATGCACAGTCGTGACGAGACCGAGGTCCGCCTCGTCAAGCGGGGCCCGGGGCCCGTGCTCGCCGGCGACATCCAGGGCGATCATGACGTCGAAATCGTCAATCCGGAGCTCGTGATCGCCAACCTGACCAAGGCCGGCGAACTCAACATGACTCTGAAGGTCGAGCGCGGCCGCGGTTACCGCCCGGCGGTGGCGCGTGGTTTCGAAGAGCAGACTCGCCCGATTGGCCGCCTGCAGCTCGACGCCTCGTTCAGCCCGGTGCGCAAGGTCACCTACAACGTCGAGTCGGCGCGTGTTGAGCAGCGCACCGACCTCGATAAGCTGATCATCGATATCGAAACCAACGGCACGATCGACCCGGAAGAGGCGATCCGGCGCGCGGGTGCGATTCTCAAGGATCAGCTGTCGGTCTTCGTTGACCTTCAGGGTCAGGAAGAGGGCGCGTCGAAGGCCATCGAGACGCAGTTCGACCCGATCCTGCTCCGGCCGGTCGACGAGCTGGAGCTCACGGTCCGCAGCGCGAACTGCCTGAAGGCCGAGAACATCCATTACATCGGTGATCTCGTGCAGCGCACCGAGGTGGAGTTGCTGCGCACGCCGAACCTCGGCAAGAAGTCGCTGACCGAGATCAAGGAAGTGCTGGAAAGCCACGGCCTCGCGCTGGGTATGCGCCTGGACGGCTGGCCGCCGGCGATCCTCCGTCGCGACGACGAGTACAAGACGGCCTGATCAGGGCGTCATTCCAACATTTAAGTGAACTGAACCATGCGTCATCACCTCTCTGGCCGCCAACTCTCGCGCAACAGCTCGCACCGTCATGCGCTGCTGCGCAGCCTGTCCGTGGCGCTGCTGCGTTACGAGACGATCAAGACGACGGTACCGAAGGCCAAGGAGCTGCGGCGCGTCGTCGAGCCGATCATCACCCTGGCAAAGACCGACACGCAGGCGGCACGCCGGCGCGCGTTCGCGAGCCTTCGGGACGAGGCGCTCGTCGAGAAGCTTTTCGAAGACATCGGGCCGCGATTCAAGGCGCGCGCCGGTGGCTATACGCGGATCCTGAAAATGGAGCCGCGCGCCGGCGACTCGGCCCCGATGGCCGTGGTCATGCTGGTCGACAAGGCGGTTGTGGCCGAGGCGACTGCCGATGCGGCGCCGGCGAAGGCCAGCAAGAAACGGGCGACGAAGAATGCAGAGTCTGCGGAGGCGCCTGCCGCGCCGCGCCGCAAGCGCGCTGCGGCCTGACCGAAGTCCAGCGATTCTCGGCACCTGCCGGGGTCGTCATAGTGGTAGGCCGGGGTAATACCCCGGCCTTTTTTTGCGTTGCGCGTGCCGGTCGTGCAATTGATAAAAAGTGTGAGGCGGGCGCTCCGGCGCCGGTATCCGCCCTGCGCGGTTGCCGCCCGGTGTTAACATTTGCTGTCCGGGACGGTGGCGTGGCTGCCGGAATCCACACGGCGTCCACGTGGCGCCCAACTTCAGGGGAGGTCAGATCGTGAGCTTTATTCAGGATTTCAAGGCATTCGCCATGCGGGGCAACGTGATTGACCTCGCGGTCGGTGTCGTGATCGGCGGAGCCTTTGGCAATATCGTCTCGTCGCTGGTCGATTCCGTGATCATGCCCTTGGTGGGCGTGCTGACCGGAGGAGTCAACTTCTCAACGCTCGCCGCCACCATCGCGACCGACCCCAAAGGGGCGCCGGTGCTCCTGAAGTACGGCGCCTTCGTTCAGGCGATCATCAACTTCCTCATCATTGCCTTCGTGATCTTCGTAGCGATCCGCCTGCTTGCCAAGCTGATGCCGGTTGCCGAAGCACAGCCCGCACCGCCGCCGCCGCCGGAGAAGCCGCACGCGGAAGTGGTGCTCGAGGAGATTCGCGACCTCCTGAAGGCGCGCTGACCGCGAGAATCCCGCGCCCCGTGCCTCGGGTGGCACGGGGCGCGATCAGTGGTGGACCGCAGACTCCGCCGCACGGGTCAGGTTCTGCGGGCCTGAGGCGCGAGCCACGACGTTGTCCTCGATTCGTATACCGCCGTAGCGGACGAGGTCGTCGACGCGCTCCCAGACGACATCCCGGCCCAGCGGGCTGCTGCGCGCGGCGTCGAGCAGCAGCGGGATGAAGTAAAGCCCGGGCTCGATGGTCACGACCGTGCCTTCCTCCAGGGTCCGGCCGAGTCGCAGGTACGGGTGCGCCTGCGGCCGGGGACACAGGCGGCCACTCGCGTCCGCCATCCACCCACCGACATCGTGCACCTGCAGACCGAGCAGGTGGCCGATACCGTGCGGAAAGAACACCTGCGTCAGTCCTCCCTCGACGGCGCTTTCCGCCGAGCAGCGTACGAGCCCTGCGCCCACGAGGATGCGCGCAATGCCGTCGTGGGCGGCCGCGTGGATGGCAGGGTACGGCCGCCCGGGGGTCACCAGGGAGCACAGGTCCTGCTCCAGCGCGGACAGGGCCGCCACGAGGTCCGCAAACGGACCGGGCGCCCCGGCGTAGGTGCGCGTCACGTCGGCGGCATAGCCGCGGTACTGGGCGCCGGCATCGATCAGGAAGCTCAGGCGCTCGCGCGGCGCGGCGCGGCGCCGGACGGTGTAGTGCAGCACCGAGGCCGCCTCGTTGAGCGCGATGATGTTGTGGTACGGGAGTTCGGCGTCCTCGTGCCCCGTTGCGGCGACGTAGGCGAGGTGAATCGCGTACTCCGAGTGCCCCGCGAGCCAGGCCGCCCGCGCGGCGGCGTGGCCGGCGACCGCGAGCGCACTGGCGCGGGCGAGGCAGTCGATCTCGTAGGGCGTTTTGTTCGCCCGGGCAAAGTCGAGCGACGCGAGCACGGGTTCGGGGTTGGCCCGGGCGGTGTCGACCCCGGCCAGCCAGTCCGGGCAGGGACCGACGAACGCGGTGTGCGCCGGCAGCAGCGCCGCCGCCTCGGCGGGCCGTTGCAGCAGGGTGACGTCAAACGCCGCCACCCAGGGGGCGTCCGGAAGGCTCGGCGTCGCATGCCAGTAGTCGGCCGGGGCGTAAAACAGCAGCTGCGGCCGCCGCCCGGGTCGGTGGAGGACCAGCGAACC
>CAITAM010000497.1 GCA_903890265.1 uncultured Pseudomonadota bacterium
CGCGTTGGACGCCGGTCTTGGTCGTCGCTCGATCGACGCCCGCGACGCGCGCCTTGCTCACGCTCAGGGTGCCGCGTACTGCATCGAAATCCGACACCGTGAGCGCGATCTGCTCCGAGGGCCGCAGCCCCGTGAAGAACCGGAACTCCTCGTAGTTGCCCTGGGCGTCACCCCAGTCTTCGCGGACCGCTTCGATCAATGTCTCGGCCTCGCCAATCCGGAAGGGATCCGGGCGAGTCCGATCCTTGCGCGCCATGCGACAGCCGCGAAGACCCACGGCAGGATTGATGTGCTGAGGGTGATTGCGGTATCCAAATGCGAACGCGCGTCGCAGCACGCTCACGGTATTGTTGAACGTCTTCTTCTGGCACCTATACCCATCGGCTATGCGCGCAAGCGTCGCGTAGTCGACGCGCAGAAGGGGCAGGGCTCCGATGCGCGGCCGCCAGAGCGCATTGAGCACGCGCCGGTAGCCGGTGACCGTTGCCCACGCGAGGTCATCACGCCGGAATCGGGATTCGCAGTGCGCGATGAACTGATCATTGACCTGATCGCAGGTACGCACCTGCGATGGGTCGACCACCCGCCGGAGGAACCGATAGTTGGGAAATTCCTGATCGAAGAAGAACGTGCCGGCGCGAATCCGCTGGCGGATGCCCACGAGGCGCTCGCGCGCTGCCATGAGATTCTGGGCCGTGGTCGGGCGTCGGATCGTGGGCCGGTACCGTACGCCATCGAGCATGAAATCGAACTGGATGCGATTGTTGGGCTTGGACCGGACGCCGCCAGCACTGGGACCTCGACTGGACATCAAACACCTCTCCCGTTTTATCGAACTGGGCCGCCGGGTGGGGTCCCGCGGCGTCGCCCGGCAGGCCGCCGAAACCGGTCCCGCTTCCCATGGCACCAGGGCCAATGGCCCCTAAGCCCGGATAAAAAGCTTGCCACAAACATTGAGATGGCACTATTATTATCCGAATGGCTCGCACGCGAAATATCGAGCAGGCGCTCACCGCGTTCCGGCAGCGGGGTGGCACGCTGCGTACCGGTGAGGCACTCGGCGCTGGCATCCATCCGGCGACGCTTTACCAACTCGCCGCCCATGGCCAGCTCGTACGGCTCACGCGCGGACTCTATCGCCTCGCGTCCGCGGAGGAGTTCAGCAACCCCGACCTCGCGGTGGTGGCGGCAAAGGCACCCAGCGCGGTTGTCTGCCTTGTGTCGGCGCTGGCCTTTCATGAACTGACGACTCAGGTACCACGTGAAGTCCAACTGGCTGTTCCCCGTGGCAAGTATGCCGCGCTACGTCTGAAGTCGCCGCCCGTCGCGGTGTATCGGTTTGATAAGACGACATTCGACGCCGGCATCGAGTCGCACACCGTTGACGGCGCGGATATCCGCGTCTACAACGTCGCCCGCACGCTCGTCGATTGCTTCAAGTTCCGGAACAAGATCGGCCTGGATGTTGCGGTTGAGGCACTCCGCTTCGCGCGATCCCGCAGGCAAGTGACGAATCGCGAGATCCTCACTTACGCAAAGCTGCTGCGTCAGGAACGGGTGATGGGCCCGTATCTCGAGGCGGTGCCATGACCGGCAAGGCCTCCAACGTCGCCTCGACCCTGGCCCGGCTCCGCAATATCGCCGACGCCGGCGGACTGAGCTATAACGACGTGCTGCAGCGGTATGTCATCGAGCGCTTCCTCGCCCGCATTGCCCGCCTGCCGGACGCGGGCACAGTGGTGCTGAAGGGCGCGCTGATGCTCCGTGTCTGGGGACTGCCGCGAGCGCGCCCGACCATGGACATCGACCTGCTGCGCCGGGGTGCAGCAGACCAGGCAACATTGCGTGAGCTCGTCGCTCGGTGTGCCGCGGTCCCGGATGCGGGCGATGTCGTCGAATTTGATGCTGCGACCATAGTCGCGGAAGCCATTACCGAGGAAGCGGAATACGTCGGTACACGCATCCGCCTGACCGCTCGGATGGGAAACGTACGACAGCGCGTGCAGATCGACTTCGGCGTGGGCGATGCCGTCGTTCCGGATCCGGTGAGGATTGAATTTCCGCTGATGCTGGGCGGCGCCCCAATCCGATTGATCGCCTATCCGGTCGAAGCGGCTATCGCCGAAAAATTTCACGTCATGGCGGTTCGAGATCTCCGCAACAGCCGGATGAAGGACTACTACGACATTTGGATGTTGTCCCGGAACTGCTCCTTCACGAGGACGCAACTTTCGAGCGCGGTCCGTTCGACTTTTGAGCGCCGCGGCACGCCGCTGCCCAAGGAAACTCCACCAGGACTTACAGCAGCGTTCTACGGTGACCCGGCACACATTCAGCAATGGACTGCCTTTTCAAAGAGAATTGGTGAACCGGAACTCGCCAATGCCTTTGCAACAGTTGTTGCCGACGTTGCCGGGTTCATCGGGCCGGTAGCTTGGGCCGGAGCAGCAACCCATCCCGCAGAACACTGGCACGCCGGGGGGCCATGGCGAGATGGCGGTGGTGATAAAGATTTTCCCGTAGTCCAATGAAGCGCAGTTCCATCTCGGAAAAACCCTTGCGGAATGGATTCGCCAGCAACTCTGTGCGTCAGGCGATAGAGAACTATATTAAGCCCGATACAGTCCGGGAGTCCCCATGCGGTATTCGACCCAGATCCGACCGATCAGCTACCTGAAAGCCAATGCCGCCGAGGTTCTGCAGGAGCTGACGGACCAGCGGCAACCGATGGTCATTACCCAGAACGGGGTAGCCAAGGCAGTGATCCAGGATGTGGCCAGCTACGAGCAGACTCAGGAGACTTTGGCGCTATTGAAGATCCTGGCGCTGGGCAACCAGCAGGTCGCGCGAGGCAGGGCCAGGCCGCTCGCCGATGTAGCCAAGCGAGTGCGGGCCAAGCTGGCAACGGAAGACTGATGCGCTTCGAAGTCGTCCTCACCGAAGACGCGGAGCGCGACCTGGAGGACATCGTCGCCCCATTTGCGACGCACGACTCGCCCCGGAACGCAGCGCATGTCCTCGGGCGGATGCTGGAGGTCGCCGAGAGTCTTGCGGCTGCGCCGACGCGCGGTTCGCAGCCAAAGGAACTGCGCGACTTGGGTCGTCAGGAGTTCCGGCAGGTACTCTTCCGACCCTACCGGCTGATCTATCGGGTCGTTGAGCGGGTGGCCATTGACCTGATCGCCGATGGCCGACGGGACATGCAAACCCTGTTGACGCCCCGACTGCTTTGTGGCGCTTGACTCGTCGACTGGTTCAATAGCAATTCTAACCGTGCACGAGGCGCCGTGATTGCTCTCTGCTGTTCCCAAGTTGTTCGCAGCCGGCTTGGCATCACTGGCCGGCCGCCCGCCGCGCCCGAAGCTACGACGCGCCTCGGCAACTGGTATGTGCATCTGGTGCGCCTTGGGCCCCGGCAACACGTTCTCGCCACCAGCGAACGTTCACTGCTGACCGTCATTCTCCCGGCACGTGAGCTGCGGGCCACGATCGAAGGAAATCTCCGGAGCGCCGCCGGGCAGCTGCTTTCGGCGCTGAATATTCCGATGGATATCGTGAACCGCGAACTGGCGCAGATGCAGCCGGTTCTCATTGCCCCGGCAACCAACCGGCGGGTGCTCGGATCCATGAACGAACTCGCGTTTCACCTGGGAGTGCGTCAGGAGCAGATCAGCGATCCGATCGAAATGGCTGTCAGCCTGAGCGGTATACCCATGTCTGTAGTGGGTTCGAAGAGTCGCTATGGCGTTCCGCGGGACGTCGCCCGTGGGCTGCTGTTGAGTCAGGGTCACTGAGGATGTGCGCGGGGATCCGGGAGCTTGGCAGCACTGGTTTTTCCTCCCGTCGCGGTCGAAACGAAACGTCGGTAGTTATGCCTAAGTACCGACATAACGGATCAGCACGCCGGGCACCCTCGGGTTACGTTGCGGCTCGGAAACGCCAAGCGAAACTATTGCCAAATCTACTGCCAAATCCGGGGAGTTGAGGGGATTCCAGGGGGAAAAAGTTGGTGAAAAATCAGTAAGTTATTGATTTCGTGAATGCCTCCTCCAAGTTCGAATCCCTCTCTCTCCGCCAACTTCCTGACCCGCGCAATCCTCCAACGGTCCCTACCCGGCGTGGCGCCGCCACTACAGGACGAGTTCGCCCGCCATCGTCTGGACGGCATGGCCGCCGACCCGGACGTTGACGATCCGCTCGCCATCGCGGCTCGCGCGCACGTAGATATCACTGGGTCGGTTCATCTCGACGCCCTGGCGGATGTGAACCGGCTCGTCCGCCGTCGCCGCTCCATGGCGGACCAGCCAGCCGGCCGTGCAACCCGCCGCCGATCCCGTCGCCGCATCCTCGCCGTCCGGGTCGATACACCGCGCTCGCAGCGCCACGTCGCGGTCTCCGGTGTCGCGGGTGACGTAATAGAACCCGACGTCAGCGCCCTGCTCGGCGGCGTAGGCGCTCAGCCGGTCGGCGTCGATGCGCAGGGAACGCAATGTCGACAGGCGCTTCAGGGGCACGATGGCGAAGGGCAGGCCGGTGGAAACCGTCTGGATCGGCGCGAAGTCCGCGATGTCGCCCGGCGCCAGGTTGAGCAGCTTGGCGATCGTCTCCCGGTCGTGCACCGCGCCAAATTGCGGCGGTACCTGCCGCATTTCGCCAAACGTGCGACCCGACGCATCCTCCGTGAAGGTGACCGGCACCTGTCCCACGTTGAGGTCGAGCGTGATCCGGGCAAGGTCCGCCGGCGGCTCGCCGCCGGGCCGACGGGAGGCGAGGCGCAGCTGCCTCAGCACCGTCGCGGTGCCGAGTGTCGGGTGCCCGGCAAAGGGCACTTCGCCCCGCGGGGTGAAGATCCGCACGCGGATACCGTGTTCACGTTCGGTGGCCGCGTCGCGCGGAAACACGAACGTGGCCTCGCTGAGGAATGTCTCCCGCGTAATGGCCAGCATCTCGGCGTCGGTGAGCCCGCGGGCGTCAAGGAACACATCCAGAGGATTGCCGGCCAGCGGCTCGGCGGTGAACACGTCGACGTGCGCGTACCGGTAGCGCCTGGCGGGAGATGCCGCGCCAGCGGCCGCGTGCGCCCGCGGGACGGCCGCTGCCGCCGCGGTCGCTGCCACGCCGAAGATCACCGTGCGACGGGTCGTGTTCATCGTCCGCTTCCTCTCGCGCTTCCTCTTTCGACAGCGTCCGCGGACGGACGCAGCGACGACCGATCCGGTGCGCCGCCTGGCGGCGCGCAGCCATCACCCCTACGCCGCCCGGAAAGGGTAACCGGCGCTCGGGCGCGCGGCGAGCCGCGCACCGTGCCGGACGTCTGGCCCCTGTCGTCGGATCGTCCGGGCCGGGCCGGCGGGCGACGGAGGCCAAGGGTAAGCACGAACGCGCACGGAGTGCCGCTACCGTGACGCCGGTCAGGCCGTCACAGGGGTCTTTCGGCGACCAGCTGCGGCTGCGTCGGGTCGTGCGGGCACGAG
>CAITAM010000498.1 GCA_903890265.1 uncultured Pseudomonadota bacterium
CGCAGTACGGTGCGCAAGGACCGTGGCTGTTCGGGGAGTACAGCATCGCCGACGCGTTCTTTGCGCCGGTGGTCTGCCGCTTCGCCACCTACGGCACGGCCGGCCTTGGACCGGCATCGCTGGACTACGTGGCCGCCACGCTCGCAGGGTCCGCGCTGCGCGAGTGGTCGGCGATGGCCGCGGCCGAGACTGCCGTGATCGAGCACGAGGAGGTCGGGCGCCTACCCTGAGCCTCCGTCACGCCAGGCGCCGCCTCAGGCGAGTCGCCAGGCCGCCTGGTAACCGAGCCCGAGCGCGATCAGGCGCGACACGAGCTGGGGATAGCTCAGGCCGGCAGCGATGGCAGACTTGGCAAAGTCCTCGGTGGCGGCAAGGTTCGGATTGGCATTGGCCTCGAGGACGAAGACCGAGCCGTCCGGCCGGACGCGAAAGTCCATGCGCGCATAGCCGGACAGGTGCAGGGCGCGGTAGATGCGCTTCGCGAGGTGCTGCAGGCGCTCGGTGACGCCGTCCGGCAGCGACTCGGCACGGCAGGTCGCAATGCCATGGCGGCGCTGGTACTTGCGATCCCATTTCACCTTGCGCGTGGCGATGGTCGCCTGATCCGCGGGCAGGTTGCCGAAGTTCAGTTCCCACGGCGGCAGCACCGCGAGCCGCTCGTTGCCGTACACGCCAACGTACACCTCGCGGCCCTCGATGTACTCCTCGACGAGCGCATCCGAGCCCGTCTGCTCGTGGATGAAGCCGACGCGATCGATGAGGCTCGCGGTGTCGGCGACCACGGAGGCCTGAGCGATACCAAGCGAGGCGTCGTCGGTCGCCGACTTCACGAACAGCGGGTAACGAAGTTTTTTCGGCAGCTGCACCTTGCGCTGGCGCGGAAACAGGTGGAAGTGGGGCGTGGGAATCCGGTGGAAGGACAGCAGCTGTTTCGACAGCACTTTGTCACGCGACAACATCAGGCCGCGCGGATTGCAGCCCGTGTAGGGCTGGCGCAGCAGTTCGAGGTAGGACACGACATGCTGGTCGTGGCTGACGATGCCGTCGAATTCCTCGAGCAGATTGAAGACGATGTCCGGCTTGCCGTCGCTGATCGCGGCGCGCAGATCACCGAGCCGGTCGATGATCCCGACGCACTGCACGTGATGGCCGGCACGCTTCAGCGTCGAGACGATGTCGAACTCCGTACGCCACTCGTCGATTTCCTGCTCGGTATACCCCTCGGTCGATTCCGGCGGGATCAGTGTCTCGTGGACCGTGACCAGAACTCTGAGCTTCTTCATAGTACGAGGCGCTGCGCGGTGCCCCTCTGCCACGTTTCGGCAAGGCGCTTGAGCTCCGCCTTGAGCTGTCGCTCCGTATCACGCTGGCTGCCGGTCACGTAGAGACCGAGGTGGTCGGCGCGCGTGATGGCCGTGCGCACGACCTGATGCGCGAAGTAGTCCGTGCAGCCGGCCCGCTCGGCCAGGTGCTCGCGCAGATCGGCGCGCAGCCGACGCATCAGCGCGGCGGCCCGTTGCCGCTGCCGTCCGGGTTCCGTGGCAAACAGCCGGCGCAGCACCGCGTCTTCGGGCCGCGAGCGCGGACCACGGTAATAAGACGTCAGCAGCTCGTAGTGCTCGCCGAGGGTACGGCGGTTCTCGCTCAGAGGTTCGATGCGGATCCTGTTGCGGACCAGCGCCGGCGTATGACCGTACTCGGCCATGACACGCTCGACGTACAGCAGCTTGTTGAGCGCTGGCCAGTCGGCGTAATCGCGCCGCCAGCGGGAGGCGGGCTTCAGCCAGACCGCGAACGTCTCGGCGAAGTCCTCGGTCGGATGGCTCTGGGCGTACCAGCTGCCGAGGTGCTGCACGTAGCGGCGACTGCCGGGACGCGGCACGTAGCTTGTCGGGTACGGCACGGAGGCCGGACCGAAGATCTCCCGCCAGGCACGGCGCCGGCGCAGCCGGTAGGCGGTGTCGATGGCATGACCCGCCTCGTGCCGCAGGATGCGCATCAGCCAGTTGTCATTGCCGCCCTCGACCTCCTGCATCATCTGCCGCTCCAGCCGGCGCAGCCGCGGATGGGCGAGATAGAACGGGATCGCGATGCCGGGCACCCCGTCCGGCGAGAACCACTCTTCGGCAAGCCAGCAGTGCGGCCTGAAATCAATGCCGCGTGCGTCGAGTTCGGCGTACAGCCTCTGCACGTAGACGCTGAGCACGGAGCGCTCGATGGAGACGCCGAGATCGCACAGACGCACTCTCAGGAGTTCACGATCGTCGAGCCGAGCCCACCACAGACCGCGGCTGCGTCTGCCGCGTGGCGGGGCCAGATGAGGGAGGGGCGCGGAGGCTGCCATGCGATCGTGACCCGTGGCGAG
>CAITAM010000499.1 GCA_903890265.1 uncultured Pseudomonadota bacterium
CACGGCGGCGTCAACGCGGTGTCGGTCGGCACTTGCCCGTTCTGCGACTCGGCCAACACCGCCTCGTTCAAGCCGGACACGGTCAAGAACTACGAGGCGGGCCTCAAGGGCACGGTCGACAACTGGCTGCGCTTCAGCGGCGACGTGTACCTCATGAACTGGAGCGACATCCAGATTCAGCTCTTCAACGCGAGCTCGACCGCCTACGTCGCGAACGGCGGCACGGCGCGCAGCCAGGGCGTGGAGCTCGAGCTCGAGGCGCAGCTGTCGCGCAACTGGAGCGCGACGTTCGGCTACGGCTACACCGACGCCAAGGTGACCGAGGACTTCCTGATCACCGACCGCGGCCAGCAGATCCTGCAGGCGAGGAACGGCGATCGCCTGCCGTACGTGCCGACGCAGACGGTCACGGCCGGGATCACGCACAGCCGCCGGATCAAGGACGACCTGAGCTTCGATGCGCACGCGGACCTTGCCTATCACAGCGACGTCAACACGCAGATCAACAGCAGCGTGGCGGGCTACCGCCAGCTCGGCGGGTTCACGACGGTCAACGCCTCGGCCGGGCTGAATTTCGGCGCCCGCTGGCGGGCGGCGGTCTACGGCACCAACCTGACGAACGTGGTCGGCGTCTCGGCGGCAGGCCCGGTGCTGAACAACGCGAGCAATTACCCCGGCACCGAGAAGTACCTCGACGAGTTCGTGATCCGGCCGCGGACCATCGGCCTGCGGCTGCAGTACCGGATCGAGTAAGCGCCCGGACGGCCAGGACCCGGCACCGGGCCACGGTCCGGTCACGGTCAGGGGCGGGACATCGGCCACCTCGGCGATGCCCCCGGCCGCGCGGGCCGCGCGCCGACGGCCTGGGATGCGCCCCTGGCGACGGGCAGCCGCGCGCAGAAAATCCGTGTACGCTCAACCGTTGCACGGGACCCCACCGAGCCATCCCGTTCGGATGGGGTCGCCTGCGCCCAGAACCTTCCGCGCGCGCCGCAAAGGAGCCCTCGTCAACATGGCCGCAACATCACCGCGCGACCTGCACCGGCTGGTCGTGGTCGGCGGCGGGGCCGGCGGGCTCGAGCTCGTCACCCGCCTTGGCGACAACCTCGGCCGGCGCCACCAGGCGGCCGTCACCCTCATCGACCGCTCCCGCACGCACCTCTGGAAGCCGCTGCTGCACCGGGTGGCCGCCGGCACCATGGACAACACCGAGCACGAGCTCGACTACCTCGCGCAGGCGCGCTGGCACCACTTCCAGTTCCAGCAGGGCGTGCTGGAGGGGGTTGATCGCGAGCGCAAGCGCGTGCGCCTGAGCCGCCTCGTCGACAGCGAAGGGGCCGAGGTGCTGCCCTCCCGTGAAGTGCCCTACGACACGCTGGTGCTCGCGGTCGGTTCGCAGAGCAATGACTTCGGCACGCCGGGCGCCAAGGAACACGCGATTGCCCTCGACACCCCGGTGCAGGCGGCGCGCTTTCATGCGCGCCTGCTGAACGCCTGCCTGCGCGCGGATCTCGACGAGTCACCGCCCAATCCCTCGGCGCTGCACATCGCGATCATCGGGGCCGGCGCGACCGGGGTGGAGCTGTCGGCCGAACTGCACCAGGTGGTCCGCGAGCTCGTCGCGTACGGGCTGAAGCGCATCGACCCCGAGCGCGACATCCGCATGACCATCATCGAGGCGGCACCGCGCATCCTGCCGGCGCTGTCCGAGACGCTGTCGGCGGCGACGCTGAAGCTCCTCGAGAAAATCGGCGTGCGCGTCATGACCGGCGAGAAGGTCACCGAAGTGGGCCCCGACGGCGTGCGCACCGCGAGCGGCCAGTTCGTGCCCGCGGGCCTCGTGGTCTGGGCGGCCGGCGTCAAGGCGCCGGAGGTGCTCAAGGGGATCGAGGGGCTCGAGACCAACCGCATCAACCAGCTGGTCGTGGGCGCCAACCTGCAGACCACGGCGGACCCGAACATCTTTGCGCTAGGTGACTGCGCGAGCTGCGCCTGGGTCGAGAAGGGCACCAACGTGCCGCCGCGGGCGCAGGCCGCCCACCAGCAGGCGTCGCACCTCGCCCGCTGGCTGCCCGGCCACCTGCGCGGCCACGCGGTGCCCGCGTGGCGCTACCGGGACTTCGGCTCGCTGGTGTCACTCGGCCAGTACAGCACGGTGGGCAGCCTGATGGGCTCGATCACCCGCGGCTCGCTGATGATCGAGGGCTACTTCGCGCGGATGATGTACCTGTCGCTCTACAAGGCGCACGAGTACGCGCTGCACGGCTTCGTCAAGGTGACGCTCGACACGCTCGCGCGCCTCATCACCCGGCGCACGACGCCGAGCATCAAGCTGCACTGACCGGGCGGCCGTCGGGCGTCAGGTTGACCGGCGGCCGCCGAAGCGCGGCCGCCAGATACCGAGCACGATGTTCGCCACCGACAGCGCGATCATGAGCCACAGGCCGCCGCGCTCGGTGCGCACGGCCTCGGCCAGTGCCACGGGGTCCGGCGAGCCCGAGGCCGCGAGGGCCGCGAGTTCCGCGGCCCGGCGGGCGCTGCCCGCGACCGACAGCAGCGTGCCCTCGAACATCGTGACCCCGAGCAGCGCCTTGACCCACGCCCAGCCAGCGTCGAGGTAGGCCGTGTTCGCGGCGAGCGACAGGAGGCCACTCAGCAACACGAGCATCAGCGACGGCACGAGCAGGAACCGCGCGATCGTCGCGATGCCGACCCGGACCGCGGCGTAGGCGGTGAGCGGTTCGCGCGGCGCGGTCATGACCAGCACGAGGCAGGCCGCGAGCGCGCCCAGCGTGCCGACCGCGCCCAGGGTGTGGAGGATCTTCAGCGATCTCGGCAGGAGACGGTTCGGCATGGCCCTGCTGTCGGCCCCGCTATCGGCCCGGGAGCGCTATGAATACGCCGGGCGCGGACCGCCTCGCAAGCGGAACGTGCGAGGCGCGGCCGCGATCCTGGACAGGTTCAGGTCACGAGGTGCTGCGGCCTGCCCTCGGCCCAGCGATCGATGTTGTCGATCAGCTGGTCGGCGAGAAACTGCATGGCGCCGGTCGAGGCCCAGGCGACGTGCGGCGTCAGGATGAAGTTCGGGCGGCGGACGTCGAGCAGCGGATTGCCGTCCCGCGGCGGCTCGCTCGTCAGCACGTCAAAGCCCGCGCCGCCGATCCAGCCCTCGTCGAGCGCCCGCACCAGCGCCGCTTCATCGACCAGGCCGCCACGGGCGGTGTTGATCAGTAGCGCGCTCTTCTTCATCGAGCGCAGCTCGCGCTCACCGATCATGTTGCGGCTGGCGGGGGTCAGCGGGCAGTGCAGCGACAGCACGTCCGCGCTCGCGAGGAGCTCCGGCAGCGGCAGGAACTCGAGATCGGTCGCCTCGCGCAGGGCGTGGTCCGCGAACACCGGCCGCATGCCGAAGGCCGCGCCGATCTGCGCGAGGCCCCGGCCGAGCGCGCCCTCGCCGACGATGCCGAGCACCGAGCCGTGCAG
>CAITAM010000500.1 GCA_903890265.1 uncultured Pseudomonadota bacterium
GTGCTGCGACCGAGGCGAGAATGTCGGGCGCCTTGGTCAGTGAAATCTCGAGGCAATCGCCGCTCTTCTTGATCTTCCGCTCGGCGCAGACCGCCGGCCGGTAGTCGGCCACCGCCGCCGCGCCGATGTAAATATCGGCATGGGCGACGAGTTCGTGCACCTTGGCGTACATCTCGTCGGCACTTTCCACATCGTAGCGCTGCACGCCAGCCGGGGTCGCGAGACAGACCGGACCGCTGACGAGCGACACCCGCGCACCGGCCGCGTGCAGCGCCGTCGCAAGCGCGTAGCCCATTTTCCCGGAACTGCGATTGCTGATGAAACGAACCGGATCGACCGCCTCGCGGGTCGGGCCCGCGGTCAGCACGACGTGCCGGCCGGCGAGCGGGCCTGGCGCGTGCGGCGCGAGCACCGAAGCCAGCGCGGCGGCCAGTCGCGCGGGTTCTTCCAGGCGTCCGGGCCCGAACTCGCCGCAGGCCTGGTCGCCCTCGGCCGGACCGAGCACACGAACACCCCGCGCGCGCAGCAGCGCCACGTTGCTCTGCGTGGCGGCGTTAAGCCACATCCGGTGATTCATCGCCGGCGCGACCGCGAGCGGCGCGGTCGTCGCGAGGCACAGGGTTGCCAGCAGATCGTCTGCCCGGCCGTGCGCGAGTCGCGCGAGAAAATCGGCGCTCGCCGGCGCCACGAGGACAACGTCCGCCCAACGGGCGAGCTCGATGTGCCCCATGGCGCCCTCGGCGGACTCGTCCCAGAGATCGGTGCGCACCGCTCGACCGGACAAGGCCTGCAGCGTCAGCGGCGTAATGAACTGTTCCGCTGCGGCCGTCATGACCACCTGGACTTCGTCACCGGCCGTGCGCAGCAGGCGCACGAGTTCCGCCGCCTTGTACGCCGCGATGCCGCCCGTGACGCCGACCAGAACGCGCCGGGGCCGCCCGGCGGGGCCCGTTGGCGACGGTTCCGTACTGAACGAGGCGTTTGTCATGGGGCCATTATCGGGGTGACGGCCAGCAAGCTCCATCGACCATGCACGGCCGTGCCCAAACGAATGGTTATGGGCGGTAAACCGCAAACGACCGCCGACTATCTTGCCGATCGGGACGCTTTGGCGGGTCACGGTCGGGCGGCGGCGGCGGCAGAGTACCCGCATGACCCTACGCGACTGGCCCGCCGCCGAAAGGCCGCGCGAAAAACTTCTGCGCCAGGGCGCCGGGGCGCTGTCGGACGCCGAGCTCCTTGCCCTCTGGCTCGGCAGCGGCTGCCCCGGCAGCGACGCGGTCGCCGTCGCGCGCGGCCTGCTGCAGCAGTACGGCTCGCTGCGCGCGCTCCTGACGGCACCCGCGGACTCGCTCTGCGCGCGACGCGGCGTGGGCCCGGCCCGCTACTCCCGACTGCAGGCCTCGCTCGAACTCTGCCGCCGGCATTACCTCGAGACGCTGCAGTGTGGCCCGGTGCTGTCCTCCCCGGACGCGGTCCGGGACTACCTGCTGGCCGAACTCAGAGACCGGGACCACGAGGTTTTTTGCTGCCTTTTCCTGGACAATAGGCACCGTTTGCTGGTTTTCGAGGAACTATTCACCGGCACCATCGACGGCGCCAGCGTCTACCCCCGGGAGGTGATCAAGCGCGCCCTGAGCCATCGGGCGGCCGCGCTGATTTTCGCCCACAACCATCCCTCCGGCGTCGCAGAGCCGAGCCAGGCCGACGAAATCATCACCCGGCGCCTCAAGGACGCACTCGCCCTCGTCGACATCCGCGTGATCGATCACCTGATCATCGGCGACGGCGCCTGCGTCAGCCTCGCTGCGCGCGGCCGACTGTGAGGCGACAGGAAGCCCTGAAAATCAATCACGTAGCGCCATTTACACTGGCCGGACGGCAGCGTCCCGGCCCGGCGGTACGGCGGCGGCGCCTCGTTGGGCTTGCGTCCGATGGCCGCGCGCTGGTTTAATACGCGGCTCGACCCCAGTGGACGCATTTTGGCGTCTGCGCGTTCCGCCAAGGTGAAGCCGATGTCACGAGTCTGTCAGGTCACGGGCAAGCGCCCGATCACGGGTAACACCGTGTCGCACTCCAACAACCATCGCCGTCGTCGGTTTCTGCCGAACCTGCACGTGCAGCGGTTCTGGGTCGAGGCCGAGAAGCGCTGGGTGACGCTGCGCGTCTCCAACGCGGGCCTGCGCACGATCGAGAAGCGGGGCATCGAAGCCGTACTCGTCGACCTCCGCGCCAGCGGCACCAAGGTCTAAGGGGCCTCATCATGCGTGACAAGATCAAGCTCGTGTCCAGCGCCGGAACGGGACACTTCTACACGACCACCAAGAACAAGCGCCTGCATCCGGAGAAGATGGAGGTGTCGAAGTTCGACCCGGTCGTGCGCAAGCACGTGCCGTACAAGGAAGCCAA
>CAITAM010000501.1 GCA_903890265.1 uncultured Pseudomonadota bacterium
ACCAGCCGGCGACACGGACGAGGCTGAACTCGAGGGCGAGCGTGCCGACGGCAAGGCAGGCGATGAGCACGAGCGACTGCCGTGGCCGAAGCCAGAGAAAGCCCCCGAACGCCAACAGCACCAGCAGTAGCCCGAGCGCCAGGCGCGAGCCCTCACCGGCCGGACGAACGGTCTGCCCGGTGAGCAGCGCGTTGACGACACTGGCCGAGATTTCGACACCGGGCATCGGCACCCCGTACGCCGATTGTGGCGTCGCGTAGGCATCGGGCAGACCGAGGCCGGTCAGCCCGACGAGCACCACCCGGTCGTGCAGCACCGAATCCGGGACGCGCCCTTCGAGCACGTCGATGTAGCTGACGTGCGGCAGCGTGGCGGCCGGTCCGGCAAAGGGAATCAGAAACCGGTAGTCGCGGACCCAGGC
Organism: uncultured Pseudomonadota bacterium; assembly: GCA_903890265.1. Classification (GTDB taxonomy): domain Bacteria; phylum Pseudomonadota; class Gammaproteobacteria; order Steroidobacterales; family Steroidobacteraceae; genus CAIKMS01. Next base: position 422 of record CAITAM010000501.1, read on the forward strand.
CCCCGGCGCGGGCCCTGGCAACGGATTACGCGCCCCGGACAGGCGCGGTGCCGTCCCGGTCGCTGCCCTGGCGAGGCTCACGGCAAGGTGGTCGAGCGACGGTACGCCGCTGCCCGCCTTCAGGAAGACGCTACGGACGATACCGTCACCGTCGATCTCGACCTCGGCATGCCCGAACCCCGCCGCGGCACCGGCCAGCAGCGGCATCGGTCGCGCCTCGGTGAGTTCGCCCGAGGCGTCGGCCTCGGGCGCGATGGGAAGCACCACCGGCAGGCCCCGGCTCATGGCCGCGGCGAGGATCGCGTCATCCGCGGGTTCGTCCTGCTCGGGCTCGGTCAGCAGCACGTCGAGGGCAACCGCACGGGCTCCGCCGCTGCGCAGGCGATCAAGCAGCGCCGCGTGCAGCGAGCGTCGCCACGGCCAGCGGCCGAGCGACCTCAGGCTCGGCTCATCGATGCCGACGACCAGCACGCGGGGGGATACGGCGGCACGCCCGAGCATCGCGTCGTACAGACCGAGGTTAGCCCGCCACAGCCAGTCGCGGTGGATCGCTGCGGCGATGAAAACCACGGTCAGGAGCAGCAGCCACAACCACTGGCGCAGTACCGGGCTCTGCCCGCGCGCCGGACCGGCCATCAGAGAAACGGCAGCGCGAGTACGCCGGGAACGGCCAGCCAGTACCACGCCGGGACCGGGACCCAGACGGCGACGGGCGCCTTGGGCGGCGCCGCGTAGCCGTCCTCATCGATCGCCGTGAGCCGCACGAAATGGTCACCGGGGCGCAGCGGCGGCGAATCCCAGCGCTCCCCGCTGACCAGCGCGTCGGCCTCCAGCGCCGAGAATTGCCGGTCCCGGGCGACCTCGATGCGGTAGCGCTGAGCGCCGGTCGTCGCCCAGTGCGCGGTGACCGACCGGTCCGCAGCCGCCGCCACGAGAGGCACCGGCGACTCGGCCCTGACGCGGAGCACGCGGTTGGGACCGAACGGACCGCTGTCACCGGCGGCGTTGATGGCACGCACCCGCCAGTAGTAGGTACCGACGGCGAGGTGCTCGGCAACGAACTCCGGCCGGGTCACCCGCTGCACGGCCGACGCCAGGAACGCAGCATCGTTCGCGATCTCCACGTCGTACGCCACCGCCGTCTCGTCGCCGCTGAACGTGAGCGCGGCACGCCCCGAACTCAGGTTCGCGCCATCGTCCGGCGTGACCGGCGTCGGTGCGCGCGGCGCCCGACGGACGGTGATTTCACGAACCGCATCGGCCCCTTCGAGGCCGTCGGTCGTCACCGAGCGCAGTCGCAGCCAGTAATGCCCGTCCGGGAGCCCGCTCACGACCGCCGGAATCGTATCGACGAGGTTGTCGTTGAGGACCGTGAAGAACTCCGCATCGGCGGCGAGCTGCCAGCGGTAGCGCACCGCGCCCGGTACCGCAGCGAACTCAAGCAACAACCGATCGTCGGTCACGAGCGGCCCGATCCGCTCGAGCGACGGCGGCGGTGGCAGCAGAATCGGCGGCGCCGGCGGCTGGCCCTTCTCAACGCGCGTGCCATACCCCGCAGCCACCGGCACCGCCGCACCGCCCGCGAGCACCCCCACGGTGCCCTCGAGCGTCTCGGTCCGGGCGTCATCGCCGCTCTCGTCGAAGCTCGCGCGGAACTGCGTCCCGCGCACGGCAGTGACCGCCACGGGCGTGCGGATCTCGAACCGGCCGACGTCGTGCTGCGGCTGGACATGGGTTTCTGCCCGGCCGGCAGTCAGCCGCACGCGCACGTCCTGTGCCTTCAGCCCGTCGATCAGCGAAAGCCGTTCGATCGACAGCTGACTGTCACGCTGTACGGTCACCACCGAGCCGTCCGGCATCGCCACCGTCGCCGAACCGGTCGAGCCCGTCTCGATGAGGCTGCCCGCAACCACCTTCGCCCCTTTTGTCAGCGGCCTGCCGTCGAGCCGGGCATCACCACCGACCGCCAGTACCTCGGCACTCTCCGGCGAAACGCGCAGCCAACGGTAGGGAATGTTCAGCAGCGACCCGAGTGGCAGGGTGCGCGGCTGTACGACGTGGTTCATCTGTTGCAGATCGACCCAGTGTTTCGGGTCGATGAGGATCTTCCGGCTGAGGCCTATCAGCGTGTCACCGGGCCGGGCATGGTAGGCATAGAGTTCGTCCGCCGCAGTCCCGGGCGGCGCTGCCACGGCAGCGGCCACGAGCAGGCCGAGGCCGCACCCGACCAGCGCACGACGGTGGCGGCGGCCGCGGTCTTTCATGGCCGGTCGCTGCCGGCGACGTCCAGGCGATAGCCGTAGCCGTACACGGGCGTCAGCCGCACCCCGCTGTCAGCCGACAGCCCGAGCGCCGCTCGCAGGCGGCTCACATGCGTATCGACGGTGCGCGTGGTGGAACAGTCCCCGCGCCCCCAGACGGCTTCGAGGATATGGGCCCGCGACAGTACCTTGCCGACGTTGCGGCAGAAGAGAACGGCGACGTCGAATTCGCGACGGGTGAGCGGGACCGGCACGCCGTCCCGCTCGATCCGCTGGCGCGCCACGTCGATCAAAAACGGCCCGGCGACGAAGGTCTGCGCATCGGCGGGCGCCACCGCCGCGCGCCTGCCGAGCGCACGCACGCGGGACAGAAATTCGCGCTCGCGCGGTGGCTTCGTGATGTAGTCGTCCGCGCCACCCTCGAGCGCGAGCACCACGTCCGCCTCCGCGTCTCGCTGGGTAAGGAACAGGACCGGGGTTCGCCCCTTGAGCCACGGACGCGCCGTGGCCAGCACTTCCATGCCGGACAGGTCCGGCAGGCCCCAGTCGAGGATCAGCAGGTCGTAGCTGTCGACCGCGAGACTGGCCAGCAACGCACGCCCCCGCGTGAAGACGTGCACCTGGTGCCCGTCACCCGCCAGCAGCGACTCGAGGGCGCCCGCTTGCGCAAGATCGTCTTCCAAAATCGCGATACGCATACGGCTGAAGTATAGCGGGCGCGTCACGCCGCGCTTTTTAGTCAAATCATCTGTTACATAAATTTACAGTCCGGCCAACATTGTTCACAACGTTGCGCCGGGGCGGGGCTAGGCTTTTGCCGGGCGCAGGGTGCGCAACCGGACTCCCAGGCCATGGACGACCAGGACCGCAAGCCGATGGAAACTACCGGGCGGCCGCGGCTCGCCGTGGCCCCCGCCGCGACCGACACCCCGCCGCTTGCGCTCGCGCCCGCCCAGTCGGTGCCGCGCGGCTTGGTCGGGCGCTACTCCCGGGCCATGGCCGAGTGCGCGACCTGCGCCGCGGGTGCCGTGGGTGCCGAAGCCATTCGGCTCGCGGTCGACGATCCGACCGGGGTGTGGTGGGCGGGCCCGGCATCACCGGCGTCCGACAGTGCGGAGCTGATCGCCCTTCTGGACGACCCGCAACTGGGGCCCGTGACCGACCTCGGCGCGGCGTTTGGGCGCGGCGCGCAGCTGCCCACGCGACTTGGCCGGCCAGCGTCCGTGCTCGTCTGCGTACGACTCGGCGGCGAACGCGGGGTCAGCGGCACGGTGTGCGCGTTCTTTCCGTCCGGCACACCGGTCAGCGCGCAGCAACTGCGGGCGCTTCGTTCGATCGCCCGGCTCGCCGCAATGACTGCCGTCGGGCACCTCGCGAGCCTGGCGAGTGCCAGGCGGCGCGACAGCGACCGGCGCGCAGCCATCGGCCGGGCAAAGGCGGAGGCGGAGCGTGGCCGGCTGCTGGCGCGGGATCTGCACGAGGGGCTCGCCAACCAGCTGGCGGGCTCGGCCTTCCTCGTCCAGTCACTGGCAACGACGACTCGCAGCGAGTCCCCCAGCACCAGCTTTGCCCTCGGCAACATCGGCCGGCAGCTGACCGTTGCGATCGGTCACGCCCGGGCGCTCGCCGCCCAGAGTCTGCCCTATTTGATGGAGACTCACGGCCTCGCCGACGCACTGAGGCTCGCCATCCGGCGGCGCAGCGCGGACGGCGCGATGCCGAGCGTGCTCACGGATGGCTCGGCGGACAACCTGCTGCCGCCCGCGCATGCGCTGTGCCTGCTGGAAACGGCGGTCGCGCTCGCGCTGATCGCGTCCGGATCGGCTGGTCCGCAGCGCGTCACCGTGCGCGTCAGGCCCGAGCGGTCGGGACGGGTCGTGCGGCTGTCGATCAGCGCACTCTCGGCATGGTATGGACCGGGCGTGAGTTCGCCTCCGGCGACGCTGTGGGCCTCGGTGCGCTATCTCTGTCGCAGCGTCGGCGCCGCGGTCGTGGCGCGCGAACCGCCCGACGCCGAGGCCTGGCGACGCCTCGACGTCGACTTCGTGCGCCCGCTCCGGGCCCGCCCTTAGCCGGTGCCACCCACGGTCAGGGCGTCGACCTTGATCGTCGGCTGCCCCACACCGACCGGCACGGTCTGTCCTTCCTTGCCGCAGATGCCGATACCGGCATCGAGTTTCAGGTCGTTGCCAAGCATGGACACACGGGTCAGCACTTCAGGCCCCGAACCGATCAGCGACGCGCCCTTGACCGGGCGGGTCACGCGCCCGTCCTCGATCAGGTAGGCCTCGGATGCCGAGAACACGAATTTTCCGCTCGTCGTATCGACCTGCCCGCCACCGAAGTTAACGGCGTAAAGGCCCCGCTTCACCGAGCGGATGATCTCCTGCGGATCGTGCGGACCGGGCCGCATGTAGGTGTTCGTCATGCGCGGCATCGTCTGGTTGGCGTAGGACTCGCGGCGCCCGTTACCGGTCGGTGCCGCGCCCATCAGCCGGGCATTGAGGAGATCCTGCATGTAGCCGACGAGCACGCCGTCCTCGATGAGCGTCGTGCACTGCGTTGGCGTGCCCTCGTCGTCAATACTGAGCGAGCCGCGGCGCCGCTCGAGGGTTCCGTCGTCGACCACGGTGCAGAGCGGGGAGGCCACTTTCTCGCCCATTCGCCCGCTGAACGCCGAGACGCCCTTGCGGTTGAAATCTCCCTCAAGGGGGTGGCCGACGGCCTCGTGCAGCATCACACCGGGCCAGCCCGCACCGAGCACCACGGTCATCGTGCCGGCAGGTGCCGGAATCGCATCGAGGTTGACAACGGCCGCGTGGATCGCCTCGCGCGGAATCAGCGCGGTCGCCGGGTCGTTGATGAGCTCTGCCAGCGAATAGCGGCCGCCGCGGCCGGCATACCCCTGTTCCCGGCGCCCGCCGGACTCCAGGATGACGCTGACGTTCATGCGAACCAAAGGCCGCACGTCCGCGGCGTACAGCCCCTGCGAGTTGACGATGAGGACGATCTCGTGCGACGCGGTGAGACTCGCCATAACCTCGCGGACGCGAGGATCAAGGGCGCGCGCGTCCCGATCGAGACGCTCGAGAAAGGCCACTTTGTCCGCGTCGGGTACGGTATCGATCGGATCGTTCGGCAGGTACAGCGCCCGCGGCCGAACCACCGACAACGCCGGCACGGAGGCGGACCCGCCGGCGGTGACAATCGCTCTCGACGCCTTGGCGGCCTCCAGCAGGGCACTGAGCGACAGGTCATCCGTGTAGGCGAGCCCGGCGCGCTCACCGGCCACGGCGCGCACCCCGACGCCACAGTCGATGCTGTGGCTTGCTTCCTTGACGATACCGTCCTCCAGCGACCACGACTCGTCACGCGCCCACTGGAAATAGAGCTCGGCGAGGTCGAGCCGGTGGGCATGCATGGCGCCGAGCACCTGCGCGAGCGCCTGGTCGTCGAGACCGGTCGGTGCGAGCAGCGTGCGCGTCGCCAGTTCGTGAGCATCAAGCACTGCGGCCATTCGGGATCGCCTTGAAAAGTGGGATTAAAACGTGGTCTCAGTGGATATGAGGCCGCGGAGTATGGTGCTCAAGTGGCAAGCACGCGATTGGCAAGCGCCGGAAAGCTGGCCCGCGCCTCGGCCTGGGCCGCGCGGTCGATAGTCGCCGTCACGAGCCCCGTGCCGGTCGGCAGCCGGTCGAGTACCCGGCCCCAGTAGTCGACGATCAGGCTGTCACCGAACGTCTCACGTCCGTTGGCGTGCGTGCCAGCCTGCGCGGATGCGACGACGTAGGCCAGGTTCTCGATAGCCCGCGCGCGGAGCAGCACCTCCCAGTGCGCCCGGCCCGTCGTTGCCGTGAATGCCGCGGGGACCACGAGGATCTCGGCGCCTGCGGCGGCCAGCCGTCGGTAGAGTTCCGGGAAACGCACGTCATAGCAGATCGACAGACCGACCCGCCCGAGCGGCGTGTCGACCACCACGACGGCTGCGCCACGCTCAACGTGGGCGCTCTCGCGGTAGCGTTCGGCCTGACCGGGCAGGTCGACATCGAACAGATGAATCTTGTCGTAGCGCGCCACGCGCGCGCCCGTCGCATCGTAGACAAGGAGCGTATTGGTCGTCCGGGTCGGCGCGCCCGGGACTTTCAGCGGCAGTGAGCCGCCGATGATCCACAGCCGGTGGCGAGCCGCGGCAGCCGCCAGAAAATCCTGCATCGGCCCGCGGCCGTCATCTTCCGCCGCGGCGAGCTTGTCCGCCTCACCCCGCCCCATGAAGGCAAAGTTTTCCGGCAGCAGCGCCACCCGGGCACCGGCGTCAGCGGCACGGGCCAGCAAGTCGCCGGCGACGGCCAGGTTCGGCAGCACCTCGGCGCCGGCACACAGCTGCAGGGAAGCGAAGACATCCATGGCTGCCAAGCATAGCCGGTCCGGGCCCGGCAGACGCTACGGCGATGGCACCACGGGCGATGGCACCGCGTCCGGTGCGTGGGCTGACGGATCCTGGACGGGCGACGGCTCGGCGGCCGGCGCCGATCCGGCCGGCGTCAGTGCGCCGCTGCCGGCCTCCGCCTCGCGGGCTGCCGTCGACCCGATGCTGTCGACCTTTGGCTTGTCCCAGGTGCCGCTGATGCGGTAGTAACCGCGCGCACTGCCCTCCACGGCCCCCTGGAACACCTTGCCAAAGAGGAACAGGGCACCGCCGATGACCGGCCCGCCGACGATTGCCCCGGCGGCTGCGAGTCCGTCACTGAAATGGCCGGTGACGACCGCGGTCTGGTCGTAGTCCTGCGCCTTGAATCCGGTCCGGCCGATCAGGCCGATATCGGCGGCCGGACCTTTGACGACCAGGTTGTTGGTGTAGGCGTTGCCATCGCGGAAATCGAAATCGCCCTGCAGCGAATCGAAGGCAAAACCCTTCTCGGTGAGGTCATGGAAGTCGAGCGCCAGCCGGCGCGGCAGGTTGGCAACGGACAGCAGGCCGAGGACGCGCCCGGCCCCCGGCTGCACGGTCAGGATCTGGCCCTCCTTCGCCTGCACGTGCGCGTGTCCGTTCAGGCGCTCGAGGATCGTGGCATCGAGCCCGTCACGCCAGCGGAGCTGGCCCCTGACGTCGGCCGACGGACCGCTCATGCTCGGCTCGAAGGCGAGCGCCACGAGAGTCTCACGCACATCGGTGCTGTGTGCCGTGCCGTCGACCTCGACCCACTCGCTGTCATCCTGGCCGGTCCAGCGACCAGTGGCCTGTGCGCTGAACGTCGGGGCGTGCACCTCGGCCCGGTCCAGCCGCAGGCCACCGGGAATCCTCGACAGCGAGGCCTCGACGGTGCCGAGCTTGCGCTTCATGAACTCGAAGGAGCCGACTTTGGCACGCAGGGCCGGCAGGTCTGCAGGCGGGTCGCGCCGGGCATCGGTACCGGTGGTCTGGTCGACCTCGTTCAGCACGAGGCGCTCCATGTCGAGGACGACGGGCTCCGGCCCGTGCAGGTCGTACGGGACCTGGACCCGGCCGGCCACGGTGGGCCCGCTGCCGTGCGCCGTCCACGCGTCATCGCCGGCACGAAAATCGCCGACGAGGTCACGCACGGTAAAGCCGAGGATCCCGAAGCTGTCGACCGAGACCTCACCACCCTTCAGCCACGAGGACATCGGTGAGCCCGGCTTGTCGGAGGTGTGCACGCGCAGCCACGCCGACAGGTCGAAACGGGCGAGGTGGCCGTCTACCCAGACGCCCGGCGCATCGCGCAGTTTCGCGCTGCCGGTGCCGAAATGCACGCTGCCCCGGGTCAGCTTCAGCCCCGTCGGGGCATCGGCCTTGCCGTCCGCTGCCGCTGGCGCCGCCAGCCATTCGCCGGCGAAGCTGTCCGCGCCGAGCGTGGCCTGCACGGCAAGCCTCGGCGGGTGCACGGCGCCACCGTCGGCGAGGCTCTTCGGCGGCACTTCATCGTCCTCACGAACCCCCGGGTCGACGCTGACGGCCGCTTTGAGGCGGCGCGTTTCCTCGGCCGGCTTCGCCACGGGGGCCGGGAAGTTCAGCCCGAGCCCACCCAGCGTGGAATCGAGGCGGACGTCGATCGGCAGCCACCGCGCCTCGGGCTCACGCCGCGGCAGCGGCGGTCGCTCGTCCGGCCGCACGACCACCGGCAGCCCGGCCTGCCTCGCGCGCAACACACCCAGATCGGGCGTCGGGGGCAGCGGCGGCAGCGGCTTCATCCACTCGAGCCGCGGCAGTCGCACGTCGGCGTGCCAGTCCGTGCCGCCGGACAGGTAACCGGCCTCGGTGATCCCAAGCTGGGGCATGAGGCGGTCCGCGCTCGCATGCCCGTCGACATGCACGGTCGTCACGTGCAGGCCGTCGCCGCCGCGACCGGGGCTCACGGTCTCGGCGGTCACCGAGACCGGCCCGCCGAGAACCGTCGCCTTGAGCCCGCGCACCGTGAGATCGAGATTGGTGAGACGGAAGTCGCCGTTGATATCGCTGACCTCGTCCTCAAGGCCCGGCAGCCGGACGCTGGCGTGCTCAAGCCGCGCATCGAGACCGATGCGCCGGTCCCCGAAATGGCGCAGCGGCAGGTCGAGCGACACGTCGGCGTGGACCAGGCCGCGTCCTTCCAGTTGCCCGAAGTAGCTGCCGAGGGACTTGGCGAGCGGCGACGTCTGCAGCAGCTTCAGCGCCCGGTGCAGTTCACCGCTCGACGTGCCGTGCACTTCGAGGTCCGCATCGCGGAAGTCGGTCATCGTCGCCTCGCCTGCGCCGATGTTCAGCCCGGCGATGCGGGCCGATTTGAGGTGGGCGGCAAAGCCCTGGTTGCGAAATTCGAGATCCCCGGCGGCGTCCTCGACGTCCGCCCAGCCGTTGGCAAAATGCACGCGTGCGCCGGAGAAGAGCCCGTGCACCAGCCAGAGCCCCTGCCGGTCCCGAAACGGGAAGCCCTCCGTCGGCCCGACGTACTGCACGCGTGCCTCGGTGATCCGCCCGGCGAGGAACGCGTCGTCGAGCCACGCCACCGCATCGACCGGGAAGCGCAGCAGCGGCAGGTACTTGGCGGATCCCTTGAGCTCGGCATCGGCCAGCTTCAGGTCGAGCACGAGGTGCGGTGGCTCGTTGTGGCCGGGCAGCCAGAGCCGAACGAGCCCCGCACCGTGCGCGTCTGGCGTGACCACCGTCGCGTCATCGCTCGCGAGGTGCACCCCATCCGCCTCGATCGTCCAGTCGACCTTCGCCGCGACCCGCGTCGCCGTCACGGGCGCACGCAGGTACTGCGCCAGATCCAGCGTCAACGGAGCCGCGCGCACGCTGACCGTGCCGCTGCTGCCGTGACCGGCGAACTCACCGTCCACCCCGGCAAATCCCGGCACCGCCCGCCAGGCGTCGATCCCCAGTCCGCGAAACGTCGCGGCGCCGTCGACGGCCCAGCCGGGCCCGCTCGGGGCACGGGTTGCCGTGAGGTCGACGTCGGTCAGTCGGCCGCGGGGTCGCAGTGCCTTGCCCGCCTCGCGCACCGTTTCCGCGCCAGCCAGCGCCGAAAACGGTGCCAGCGCGCCGAGCGGCAACTCCGGAACCTTGAGCCGGAACCGCTGCACGGCACCGTCCCTGACGGTCCAGTCGGCGTCCGCGCGACCGCCGCGCAGACTCTCCTTGCCGCCCTTGACGCTGAGATCACGGACCCGCAGCCGCCACTCGCTACCCGCCCCGGGCCGGGACTCGGGCACGTGCTCGATGCCGATGCTGCCGGCCACGGCCCCAGGACTGTCCCGGGGCGCACCCGGCTCTGGCAGCGACAGGTCACGGAGATCGAAGGTGGCATCGGCGTTCGTCATGAACAGGTTGGTACCGACGACGCTCACGTGCAGGCTGCCCTTGCCGGCATCGGGCAAGCGGGCGACGCCGTTCAGCAGCGAGGAGAACCCGGCGAAATTGAGGTCGCGACCGTCCGCGTTCGCCTTCCAGCGCAGCGTCGAATCCGGTTCGCCGGTGCCGTCCACCGTGCCGCGCACGTCGAGCTCCCTCCCGAGCGCAGCGGGCAGTTTTACGACGAGCGAGAACTTGAGTGCGGAGGGGCGCCGGTCGAGTTCGAGGCGAACGTGCTCGATGGTGAAGCCGGGGCTGATTTGCCGTTCGTCCTCGACCACGATCACGCCCTCGCTCAGCCCGACCCGGCCCACCGGCAGGTCGGCGATCTTCAGCGGCGTTGACTCGGTCTCGCCACGGTTCAGGGCCTCCTGACCGAGGAGCGCGATCCCTGATGGCTGAAGCAATACGTGCACGACCGCGCCGTCGAGAAGCACCCGCGCGGAGGCGAGCCGGCCCGAGGCGATCGCACGCCATACGTCAAAGCCCACGTGCCCGGCGCGGGCGCTGACCAGCGTCGCGTCGCTGCGTTTGGCGAGGATCCTCGCGTTACGGAATACCAGCTCGGGACCGTACCAGCCGAGGTGCGCCTCGAGGCGATCAAAGCGGATCCGCAGCCCCGTCGCCGCCTCGACCCGCGCGACGACATCCGCGGCCACGGTAGGCGAGCTTTCGAGCCACAGACGCAGGCCCGCCACGGAGAGCACCAGCAGCAGCACGAGCACTGCAGCGCTGATCAGGCTCCATTTCCAGAGGCGCCGGGCGAAACTCATGGCCGTGTGCTCAGACAAGCACGACGTCGTACTGGTCCTGCGCGTAGAGCGCCTCGGTCTGCAGGCGGATCGGCTTGCCGATGGCGACTTCGAGTTCGGCCAGCGCCGCCGACTCCTCGTCCAGCAGGAGTTCGATCACGTCCTGGTGGGCGAGAACCATCAGGCCGCTGACCTCGAACTGGCGCGACTGGCGCAGGATTTCCCGAAAAATCTCGTAGGCCACCGTCTCTGCCGATTTGACGTAGCGGCGCCCGGCGCAGGTCGGGCACGGGCTGCACAGCAGGTGCTCCAGGCTCTCCCGCGTACGCTTACGGCTCATCTCAACCAACCCGAGCGGCGATACCGACGAGATACTGGTGCGGGCGTGGTCGTGCGCGAGCGCCTTCTCGAGCGCCTGCAGGACCTGCACGCGGTGGTCCTCGTCGACCATGTCAATGAAGTCGATGATGATGATCCCGCCAAGATTGCGCAGCCGCAGCTGCCGGGCGATGGCGACGGCCGCCTCGAGGTTCGTCCGGAATATCGTGTCCTCGAGGTTCCGGTGCCCGACGTAGGCACCGGTATTGACGTCGATCGTGGTCATCGCCTCGGTCTGGTCGATCACGAGATGGCCACCGGACTTAAGCGGTACCTTGCGCTCGAGTGCCCGCTTTATTTCCTCCTCGACACCGTGCAGGTCGAAGACCGGCCGCGCTCCCTGGTGGAGCGCGATCTTGCCGAGTGCGTCGGGCAGAAACTGCTTGGCGAACTCCAGCATCTGTGCGTGCACCAGAGGCGAATCCACCGCGACCCTGGACACGCTGGTGCCGAGCTGGTCACGCAGCAGACGCAGCGGCAAAGGGAGATCGGCGTGCACCAGGGTGCCGGCCGGGGCCAGGAATCCCCGCTCGGCGATCACCCGCCACAGTTTGACGAGGAACTGCATGTCCGCGAGCAGGGCCTCCTCGCTCGCACCTTCGGCCACGGTCCGGACGATGTAGCCGCCCGAGGTATCGCCGTTCAGGTGCTTCTCGACGATGCCCCGCAGGCGCGTCCGCTCCGCCTCGTCGTCCACGCGGGCAGATACGCCGACGCCACGCCCCTTGGGCATGTAGACGAGATAGCGGCTTGGCAGCGTGACAAAGGTGGTCAGCCGGGCGCCCTTGGTGCCGAGTGGATCCTTCACCACCTGCACGAGCAGTTCGTCGCCTTCACGGATCAGCGCCCGGATATCGTCGTTACGCGCCGGCGGCGCGGCGTCTGCATCACTGGCGACGGCAAAATCTGACGCGTGCAGGAACGCGGTCCGCTCGAGGCCCACCTCGATGAACGCGGCCTGCATGCCCGGCAGCACACGAGACGCGCGGCCCTTGTAGATGTTGCTCGTGATACCGCAAAGGCTTGCCCGCTCGATATACAGCTCAGCCAGCACCCCATGCTCAACGATGGCAGCACGGGTTTCCCGCGGCGTCACGTTGACGAGAATCTCGACCGTCATCGGTCCACCCGGCGCAGGGCGTGGACGATGCCCGCGCGGTCCAGCAGCTGCGCGGTCTCGAACAGGGGCAGACCCATGATTCCCGAGTAACTGCCGCGGATCGCGCGGATGAAGACCGCCGCGTAGCCCTGCACCGCGTAACCACCGGCCTTGTCGGCCGGCTCCCCGGTTTCCCAGTAGCGGCCGATCAGCCCCTCGTCGAGTTCGGCGAAGGTCACTTCGCTCGCCGACAGCGCGCAGTCCACCCCTTTCGGGTGCGCCACGGCGACCGCGGTCAGTACCCGGTGGGTTCTGCCGGACAGCGCCCGCAGCATCCTTGCCCCGTCGGCCCGGTCGGCAGGCTTGCCGTAGATCGTCCCGTCGAGCGCCACGGTCGTATCGGCCGCCAGCGCCCCGGGCGCCGTCGGCTCGAGCCCGTAGACACGGGCGGCTTTGTCCTGGGCAAGGCGCATCACGTAGTCCTCGGGGGATTCGCCCGGCCGTTCGGTCTCGTCGATATCTGCCGGCCGGGTCACGTGAGGGACCCCGATCTGGTCCAGAAGTTCACGCCGCCGTGGCGAGCGGGAGGCGAGCAGGATCGGGCCGTGCGTCATAAGTCCCTTTGGAGCTGGCAGCGTGCCGCCTGACCAGCATAGCGTCCGAAACCGCGGGGCTGAAGGGCCTCTGCGGCCGCCGCCGGCCAGTGGCTCCGGTCAGGCGCGATGGTAGGGGTGCCCGCGCGACAGGCTGATCACCCGATAGATCTGCTCGGCGAGCAGGACCCGCGCAAGGCCGTGCGGCAGGGTAAGGTCTGACAACGACAGCGAGTCGTTGGCGCGCGCCACGCAGTCGGGCGCGAGGCCGTCCGGCCCGCCGATCAGGAACACAAGGTCCCGGCCGTCCTGCCGTCGCCGCTCGTACCACTCGGCAAGCGCCTCGGTGGTGAGCCGACGGCCCGTGACCTCGAGCGCCACCACGTAGTCTGCACTGCCTATGGCGGCGAGCATACGCCGGCCCTCGTCACGCGTCGCGGCTGACGTCGAGGCACCCTTCGTGCGCCGACCGAGCTCGATTTCGGTCAGCTCGAGGCGACCGTCATTACCGAGGCGTTCCGCGTAGTCGCTGTACGCCTCGCCCACCCAGCGCGGCAGCCGCGTCCCGGCCGCAAGCAGTCTCAGTCGCACGGGTTATTCAATGAGGATCAGTTCCGCTCGCCCGAGCGCACGTCCCAGAGCTTCTCCAGACCGTAGAACTCGCGCACCCGCGGCAGCATCAGGTGGACGATGACATCCTGCAAATCGACGAGCACCCACTCACCGTCCCGCTCGCCCTCGCGCCCGATGGCGCGGAAACCGGCACTACCGGCCTTGGTGATGACGCTGGTCGCCAGCGACTTCACGTGCCGGTCGGAGGTACCCGAGGCGATGACCACGGTGTCCGTTACCGTTGTCAGCTCCCGCACGTCGAGCACCGTAACGTTGACAGCTTTCATGTCCTCCAGCGCAGTGATGACGAGGTCGACGAGCGCCGGGCGCTTGTCGGCCTTGGTCACCTTCGGCGTCTTGGCCTTGGCCGATGACTTGCGTGGAGCCTTGGCTTTTACCGCCACGGTCTTCGATGCGGCTTTCTTGGGCCGGGAGACGGCTTTCGCTTTTGCAGGTCGACGCGGCTTTAGTTCGCTCATCAGCGTGACTCGTCCTTTCGGGCATAGCAGCCCGTTTCCATGATGATTTTACGCACGCCGTCCGGCATCAGAAACCTCGGATCCCGCCCGGCCTGAATCAATGCACGCACCTCGGTGGACGAGATTTCAAGCTGGGTCACGGCGTGAATGTAGATACGTCCCGCGCGTGCCTCGTGCAGGTCGAGCACCCGTCCGGTACCCCGGTCGACCAGCAGCGCACCGAGCGGGCCCATCCCGGGCGCGCGCCAGCCGGGGCGGTGCGCGACCACGAGGTGGCTGAGTTCCAGCAGCTCACGCCACTGGTGCCACTTCGGCAGCCCGAGAAACGCGTCCATACCGATGATCAGGCACAGGCTGCGGTCGGGGTACTCGCGGCGCAGCTCGGCCAGCGTTTCAACGGAATACGAGGGGCCGCTCTTGCGCATTTCGCGGTCATCCACGACAAAGTGCGACTGACCTTCGGTGGCGACCCGAACCATGGCCAGTCGCTGCTCGTTGTCGGCGATCGTCCGTTCGCGGTGCGGCGGGTTACCCGCCGGCATGAAGCGAAGCTCGGCAAGCTTCAGCGCCTGCAGCAGCTCGAAACCGGTGCGCAGGTGTCCGTAGTGAATGGGGTCGAAGGTTCCGCCGAAAATGCCGATCGGGCCGGCGCTGACCGTGGATTCCTGAGTGCTGGGGCCCGCCATTAACCGTCACCCTGCCGCAAAACGGGCGCCGACGCCAGCCGCTGCCGGCGTACCCGACTCACGGCAGCGCCACGGGCAACGTCGCGCCCGCAAGACCGGTCGCGAGGGTCACGAGCGCGTCCCAGCTGTCGCCACGCCGCGCGCCCTTGATGACGAGGTCCGTGTGTCCCGCCGCCTCGAGCAGTGCCTCGAGACGTGCCCGGGGCAGCCGCCTCGCCGCCCGAGCCACGAGCTCCTGGCGGCGACGCCCTCCCCGCCAGAGGCGCCCTGGCGTGCCCTTACCGGGCTTTGGCGTCCACTGCAGCAGCGTGCGTATCTCCTCGGCCAGGGTCCACAGCACGAGGACGGGCTCCTCGCCCTCGGCCCTCAGCCCGTCGAGAATTCTGACCGTGCGCTCGGCATCACCGGCCAGCACCGCCTCGCCCAGCTGGAATATGCCGTAGCGGGCGCTGTTGCCTACCCACTCGGCGGCCTGTTCGACGGTCAGGGGCGCCCCGCCGGCAAGCAGGGCAAGGCGTTCGATTTCCTGGTGCGCTGCCAGCAGGTTGCCCTCGCAGCGCGCGCTGATCAGCTCGGCAACCTCGGTGCCGGCACTGACGCCGGCCTGCTTCAGGCGGGCCGCGGTCCACGCGGGCAGCTGCTCGACGGTGGGCGCGGCCACGTCAAGATACATGCCGCGTTCTTCAAAATCCTGGATCCACTTTGCGCTGCGCTCGGACCAGTCGAGCGAGTCGGTGACGATCAGCAGGATGACGTCACTCGGCGGGGATGCCAGCAGTTCACCGAGCACTTTTGCGCCTTCGGTACCGGGCTTGCTGCCGAGCTTGAGCTCGATGAGCCGACGATCACCAAACAGCGACATCGACTGGGTCAGGCCGCGGAGCGCCGACCAGTCGAAGCTGCGGTCCGCAAACTGCACCTCGCGGTCGCTGACACCCTGACGACGCGCAGCGGCACGGATCGCCTCCGCACATTCGCCGATCAGCAGCGGCTCCGTGCCGGCGACGAGCCAAAGAGGCGCAAGGGGCTGCTCGAGGACACGGGCCAGAGTCTGGGGGACGAGCTTCATGGACCCGCATTATCGCCCAACGGGCGGGATCCCGCGCGGCGGATCAGGGTCCGGTGGCGGACGCCGGTCGCACCGGAATGTCGACCCGCACGAGGCCGGCTTTGGCAAAGCGCAGGATCACGGTCAGCCGGTCGCCGGGCCGCAAGGGCCCCTTCAGGCCCATCACCATCAGGTGCGAGCCCTCCGGCTCGAGCGTCGTCTGCGCACCGGCGGGCACGCGCAGGTCGCTGTCCCGCATCTGGTAAACGCCGTTCACGAGCTCGGTGACGTGTGCCTCGACGGAGGCCGCCTGCGGGCTCGTCGCCGCCAGCAGCCGATCGGCGACGTTGCTGCGGTTGCGCAGGATGCCGTAGGCGGCGGCGACCGACTGCCCGGGTGGTGTCGCCCGGACCCACGCATTGGCGAACTCCATGGCCGGGGCGGCAGCCGCCAGTGCCGGCACGCCGGCGAGCAGCGTCGCCAGCAGCATCCGGGCGGCCCTGATCATCGGGTGCCCGCCGCGTAGCCAGCAGCGACACCGTCCGTCGCGGCGGGCACCCGACTGACGAACCGGGCCAGCGCGGCGATGACGGGATCCGCGGCACGGCGGGTGGCAATGAAGCGGGTCAAAACCGCACCGTGATCCTCGCCTTCCAGGTAATGCACCTCCACCGGCGCGCCGGCACGCTGCAGGGCCGCGGCCAGGTGCTCGGTATTGCGCGGCCAGACGGTCTGATCGCTGCGCCCGTGAACCAGGAATACCGGCATGCCGGTCGACCTGACGAAATTGATCGGCTGGGACGCGGGGTAGGCTTCGGGCGGGCCGAAATAATCCTTGAGGTCGTCATCCGTCAGCGGCAGGAAGTCGTAGGGCCCGGCAATGCCGACGAGCCCCTGCACCGGCGACCCGCCTGCGCGCTGGACCCAGCGCTGGTCAAGGCTCGCCAGCGCCGCCAGCTGCGCACCGGCCGAGTGCCCCATGAGCACGACGCGCCGTGGATCACCACCCCACTCCGTGGCATGCGCCTGAACTAAGGCGATCGTGGCGGCGACGTCTGCCATCGCCGCCTCCATGCGGACGCTCGGGTACAGCCGGTAATTGCCCAGCACCACGACCGCTCCGCTGCGCACCAGCGTCTCGCCGACGAAGCGGTACTGGTCCTTGTCGCCAAATGACCACCGCCCGCCGTGCCAGAAGATCACGACCGGCCGTTTCGGCCCCTCCGACGCGCGGCCGTAGACGCTAAGGCGCTGGGCAGGATCGGTACCGTACGCAAGCTCCAGTCCCGCGGTAGGCTCGCCCCACAACCGGTCCGGCAAGTTCGCCGCAAAGAGCAGCGCGTCCGACGAGCGGGAGGCGGCGTACAGCCCACCGGCGAGAAGCCCCAGCAGCAGGACGACGACCCGGATCATGTCGCACCGGCACCGCGATCGAGATCGAGAACCCAGCCATACGCCCCACGGCGGACGAGACCGCGCACGGCGAGGTACTCGGCGGCCTCGGCCGCATCGGCCTCGAACCACGCGCGCGCTGACCCCAGCCTGAAGGTGTACCCCCAGGCGTCCATGTCCGCCATCATCGCCGCCGAGCCGTAACCCGCCAGTTGCTCAGCAAGCAGGATCTGCAGGTAACAGACCGCATCCTCCTCCGCGTAATCGCCGCCGGCATCCCCGACAAGGCGCGCGCGCCGTTCAGGCCCCATGACGATTGCATGAGCCGCCTCGTGGAAAACCGAATGCAGTGGGGTATCGGCGCGCACGAAAACCCGATTCGCGACCAGCCCCGCCTCGGATTCACCCCAGTAGGAGGCGGTAATGGCCGAATCCTCCGGCAGCACCTCGAGCGCAAGCCCGTACGCGGCCAGCAGTGCGCCGACCGCCCGGCGATCAACGGCACGAAGTTCCGTGACGGATGCCATCAGGGCCGCCCTGCCTCAGAGTGCTGCGAGGCGCCGGACAATCCGCTCAGCAAGGTCGCGGGCCAGTGCCTCGCGGACAATGAGCTCTTCATGCTCCTCGGCGAGCTGCGCTGATTCCGTGTAGGCAATGATGCGGGACGCCGATATCTCGGTGGCGGGCAGGACCTCTTTTCCGTCCAGCGTGACCCGGTAGGTGGCGTTGTAGAATATCTCGTATTCGGTCGGGACGTTACGCACGGAGACCGACAGCACGCGCCGGCCGGGCTCGTCGCGCACGAGCTCGAGCACCGGACCGTTCGCCGCCTGCGCGCGCATCGTCGCCCCCGCTTCGACGAGCGCTGTCGCGAGAGCGGCATGCAGGTCGGAGAATCCGTCCGGGTAGGAGAACTGCAGGTTGCGGTAGGCAGGTGCGAGCGGGCTCGTATCCTTCAGATGGAACCCGCATGCCGCGAGCAGGATCGCGGCCAGCATCCCTGCCGCCCCGGTCGCAGCCCGGCGCATCAGACAACCACGTTCACGAGCTTGCCCGGGACAAAAATCAGCTTGCGGATGGGCTTTCCCGCAATGAACTTCTGCACCGTCGGGTCGGCGAGAGCCGCGGCCTCCGCGGCTTTCTCATCCGCATCCGCCGGTACCGAGGCCTGGCCGCGCAGCTTGCCGTTGACCTGCAGCACCAGCGTATACGAGTCCTGCGCAAGCGCGGACGGATCCGCCGCGGGCCAGGCCTCGTCGATGAGCGCCCCGGAGTGCCCCAGTGCGTGCCACAGCCCGTGGGTAGCGTGAGGCACGATCGGCGACAGACTGATGACGGCGAACTCGTAAAGTTCCTGCAGCACCGCCCTGCCCTGCTCGCTGGTGTCAGTAAATTTCGACGCGGCGTTCAGCAATTCCATGACGGCCGCGATCGCCGTGTTGAGCACCCGTCGCCGGCCGATGTCATCGGTGACCTTCGCCAGAGTCTGGTGCGCCATCCGGCGCAGCGCTTTCTGCCCCTCGGTGAGGGCGCCCGGCTGCAGTGCGACAACCGGACCGGCGCTCACGTGGGTGTGGACCAGCTTCCAAAGCCGCTTGAGGAAGCGGAAGCTGCCCTCCACGCCTTCATCGGACCACTCGAGCGACTGCTCGGGCGGCGCGGCAAACATCATGAAGAGGCGGGCGGTGTCAGCACCGTACTTGGCGATGATGGCCTGCGGGTCGACGCCATTGGCTTTCGACTTTGACATCGTACCGAAGCCATCGTACTCCACCGGCTCACCGTCCGCTTTCAGCACCTGGCCGACGCGTACACCGCTGGAGTCCAGCTTCACCTCGATATCGGCGGGATTGAAATACTGGATTCGCCCGGCGGCGGGCTTGCGGTAGTAAATCTCGTTAAGGACCATGCCCTGCGTCAGCAGATTGGCAAACGGCTCGTCGACGCCGACGAGCTTGAGGTCACGCATGACCTTCGTCCAGAAGCGCGAGTAAAGCAGATGCAGAATCGCGTGCTCGATGCCGCCGATGTACTGGTCCACCGGCAGCCAGTAATTGACCCGGTCGTCGACCATCTGCTGCGCGTCCGCCGACGCATAGCGCAGGAAATACCAGGAAGAGTCGACGAAGGTGTCCATCGTGTCGGTTTCGCGACGCGCCGCGCGCCCGCAGCGGGGGCACGTGCACTCAACAAACGACGCGGTCTTCGCGAGCGGGTTGCCACTGCCGTCGGGAACCAGGTCCTCCGGCAACACCACCGGCAGGTCGCTGTCCGGCACCGGGACGTCGCCGCACTGCTCGCAGTGGATCAGCGGAATCGGGCAGCCCCAGTAGCGCTGCCGCGAGATACCCCAGTCGCGCAGCCGCCATTGGACCTGCTTGCCGCCCAGACCCTTGGCACCCAGCTCGCCGGCAAAGCGGTCTATCGCCTCCGCGGATGAGAGGCCGTCATACCCGCCGGAATTCACGAGCCTGCCGTGTTCCCCGTACCAGGGCTGCCAGACCGTGTCGTCGTAGGGCTGGCCGGCAACGTCGATGACCTGGCGTATCGGGAGACCGTACTTGCGGGCAAAGGCGAAGTCGCGCTCGTCGTGCCCCGGAACGCCCATCACGGCGCCCTCGCCGTAACCCATGAGCACGTAATTGCCGACCCAGACTGGCAGCGCGCTGCCGGTCAGCGGGTGCGCCACCGTGAGTCCGGTGTCCATGCCCTTCTTATCGAGCGTCGCGAGGTCCGCCTCCATGACAGAGCCCTGCTTGCACTCGTCGACGAACGCGGCCAGCGCCGGGGTCGACTTGGCTGCGTGCGTCGCGAGCGGATGCTCGGCCGCCACCGCGACAAAGGTCGTTCCCATGAGGGTATCCGCACGGGTGGTAAATACCTTGAGCTCACCGCGTACGCCGCCGACGTCGTAGGTGAAGGCCACGTTCATGCCCTCGCTGCGGCCGATCCAGTTAGCCTGCATCAGCTTCACGCGCTCGGGCCAGCCCGGCAGCGCGTCCAGTGAGGACAGCAGTTCCGGGGCGTACTTCGTGATCCCGAGGTAATACATCGGGATCTCACGCTTCTCGACCACCGCACCCGTGCGCCAGCCCTTGCCGTCGATTACCTGCTCGTTGGCGAGCACCGTCTGGTCCACCGGGTCCCAATTGACGCTGCCGGTCTTCTTGTAGGCGATCCCGGCCTCAAGCATCCGCAGGAACAACCACTGGTTCCAGCGGTAATACTCGGGCCTGCAGGTCGCCACCTCGCGTGACCAGTCGAGAGCGAAGCCCAGCGACTGCAGCTGACGCTTCATGTACGCGATGTTGTCGTAGGTCCAGCGCGCTGGCGGCACGTTGTTCTGCATGGCCGCGTTTTCCGCCGGCAGCCCGAATGCGTCCCAGCCCATGGGCTGCAATACGTTGTGGCCACGCATGCGCATGAAACGAGAGAGCACGTCGCCGATGGTGTAGTTCCGCACGTGGCCCATGTGCAGCCGCCCGGACGGATACGGGAACATCGACAGGCAGTAGTACTTGGGCCGGCTCGCGTCTTCGCGCGCCGTGAACGACTGCGCGTCCAGCCAGTATTTCTGCGCCTCGGCCTCGACAGCCGCCGGGTTGTAGCGTTCTTCCATGGGCGATGCTCTTCCGGGCCCCTCGATCGGGGCTTTCCTGGGACGGGTTCAGCCGCCAAGGATACCGGAAAGCGACCGCCGATCGGGACGTCGACGGCGACCCGCCGGTGACACCGGAGCCTCAGCCGGCCACGACGGGAATGGCTACGTGTCGGCCCTTCCAGGCCGCCGGGCCGGATGCGTGCACGGACTCCCCCTTGGTCGTCACCGCAACCGTCACCGGCATGTCCTGAACTTCGAACTCATACACCGCTTCCATGCCGAGTTCCGGGAACGCCACGACCCGGCTGGCCCGGATCGCGCGAGCGACGAGAAAGGCCGCGCCGCCCACGGCGATCAGGTACGCGGCGCCGTGCCTGGCGATCACGTCAACCGCCTCCTCGCCGCGCTCGGCCTTGCCAATCATTGCCAGCAGACCGGCTTTACCGAGCATGGTTTCGGTAAAGCGATCCATGCGATTGGCAGTCGTCGGACCCGCCGGTCCGACGACCTCGTGCCCGACCGGATCCACCGGGCCAACGTAGTAGATGACGCGATTTTCGAAGGAAAGCCCTTCCGGCAGCGGCTCGCCAGCCTCCAGCAACGCACAGATGCGCTTGTGGGCCGCGTCCCGGCCTGTCAAGAGCTTGCCGGAGACCAGCAGGCGCTCACCCGCACGCCAGGTCGCCATCTCCTCCCGGGTGAGGCCGTCGAGCGACACCCGCCTGACCGAATTGTCTGGCGCCCAGTCGACCTTGGGCCAGCGGGACAGATCGGGGACGGGCAGCACCGCACGCCCGGAACCGTCGAGAGTGAAATGCACGTGGCGGGTAGCCGCGCAGTTGGGGATCACCGCCACGGGCAGCGAAGCGGCATGGGTCGGGTAGTCGCGGATTTTGACGTCGAGCAGCGTGGTGAGGCCGCCGAGCCCCTGTGCACCGATGCCGAGCGCATTGACGCGGTCGACGATCTCGAGTCGAAGCTTCTCGAGCGGCGTCTGCGCGCCGCGCGCGCGCAGGACCGGCAGGTCGATCGGCTCCATCAGGGACTCCTTTGCGAGCACCATCGCGTGCTCAGCCGTTCCGCCAATGCCGATGCCCAGCATTCCCGGCGGACACCAGCCTGCCCCCATCTCGGGCACCACGGACAGTACCCAGTCCGCGACGGAATCGGATGGGTTGAGCATGGCGAAGTGAGCCTTGTTCTCCGAACCGCCGCCCTTTGCGGCAACCGTTATGTCGATCGCATCACCGGGCACCAATTCCACGTGCGTGACCGCGGGCGTATTGTCCCGTGTATTGACGCGCTTGAACGCAGGATCAGCGACAATCGAGGCCCGCAGCCGGTTTTCAGGCAACTGATAGGCGCGCCGCACGCCTTCGTTGACCAGGTCCGCCAGACCCATCCCCTCGTGCCCCGCCATGTCGATGCGCGCACCCAGTCCGACCTTGACGAAAGCGACCACGATGCCCGTGTCCTGACAGAGCGGCCGATGTCCCTCGGCACACAGCCGCGAGTTCGTCAGGATCTGCGCGATGGCGTCGCGCGCAGCCGGACTCTCCTCCACGGCGTACGCGGCCCCCATCGCATCGATGAAGTCCTGGGGGTGGTAGTACGAGATGAACTGCAGCGCGTCGGCGACGCTGTCAATCAGATCGGCGGCACGAATGGTCGTCATGGCTGTAATCCTCCGCTACCCCGGATCAAGGGGCGCTCCGCGAAGAATAACCGATGACGCCCGGCGGCGGCTCCGTCCCTAGACGTCCGGCAGATTGTCGCTCGCGCGTCGGCGCTGAGCGGCAACAGAACGCTGCTCGGCACGGGCATCGGCGCGCCGGTCGTCGTGGTGCTTGAACTGGCAATCGCAGTCATCAGACCACGGACACTCCAGCAGTGGCAGGCGCGGGGAATGCGAGACAAGGTACCGGCGACCGAGCAGCGCACGGACCGGCGCGCATGGCGCTTCACCGGCAACGATGGATACCGCACGCCAAGGATGCGTCACTCTGTCTGGTCGGCTCATTGGCGGATCGTACCGGCGTGAGATGACGACTTTGCGTCGCGAATACGGTCGTTACTGTCGCCAATTGGCGTCAGCGCGTTCCCGGCCGGGCACGATACGGAACGTACAGACCAAGGCACATAGCAAGCACGCAAAGCACCAGCACCGGAACGTTACCAAGCCGCGCATAAGGCGTCATGCCACCGTACGGCGTGATCGAACCGCGCAGGACCTCCGGGACGAACTGGCGCGTTCTTGACACGACGTGCCCGTCTGGAGCGATGAACGCCGATATGCCGTTGTTCGTGGCCCGCATCATCCAACGTCCCGCCTCCAGCGCGCGCATCCGCGTGATTTCGAGGTGTTGATGCGGCGCGGAAGAGTCGCCGTACCACGCGTCATTGCTCACGTTCACGAGCGCATCGGCCTCCTTGAGGACATCAAGCTGCTCGGCGGCGTACGAATCCTCATAACAGATCGTTTCACCGAGCGTAAGTCCCGCGATGTGCAGCGCCGGCTGATGCACGCTGCCCGGCATCAGATCCACGTAGGACAGATTCTGCAGTCGCATCCAGCTTCGCACGAAGGCGGGTACCGGAAAAAACTCACCGAAAGGCACGAGCCGCCGCTTGTAGTACCACTCCTCATCGTCTCCAAGCGCGACCAGGCCATTGCGAATCGCATCCTGATCGGGATCGTAACGCAGCATTCCCATCACGAGCGACGATCCGTGCCGGTGAGCGTCGGCATACACCTCAGCAAGGAAAGGCACCGCGTCATGGTAGAGCTGTGGCAGCGTGGCCTCCGGCCACACAATGACGCTCGCGCCCCACGCCTTCTGGGTCAGATCGCGGTACAGCTGCCTCGTAGGCTCGCGGTTTTCCTCCGCCCACTTCTCGTCCTGTGGTACCGAACCCTGCACCAGCGCGACCGACACCGGCGCGCCCGTCGGATGAACGAAGGCCACGCCCCTCAGCAGAAAGCCGGCACCGTAGATGCAGGCCACCGAGACCACCGCAAGCAGGTAGCGCCGACGCGTCGCCAGCAGTAGCGCACCGCTCACGGTCACCGCCGCCAGACTGACGCCGTAAACGCCGAGCACCGGCGCATACCCTGCGAGCGGCGTGTCGATCTGGGAATAGCCGACTGTGAGCCACGGGAATCCCGACAAAAACCACCCGCGGAGCCATTCCATCAGCACCCAGCCACCGGGCAGCAGGCACAGGCTCTCCATGGGCAGATGGTGCCGGCCATAGCGGGCGTAGAACCCGCCGAGAAGACCGTAGTACGTGGCCATAATCGCCACGAGTCCGCCCATCAGCAGCAGCGCTACTGGCACCGGGACCTTGCCGACTCCGTGCACGGCGGTGTAGAGCCAGTACGTGCCCGTAGAAAACAGGCCGAAGCCGAAGGCAAAGCCTGCGGCCGCCGCAACGCGCGGCGTACTCTTCGACCAGATCTGCCACAGCATCGCAATGCTGATGATCGTGGCGAGCGATACCGACACCGGCGCGAAACCTGCCGCCGCGACGACCCCGAGCAGCAGCGCGCCCAGGATTGCGAGCCTCGGGTTAATCACCCGCAGGCCCCTCGGGCACAACGTCCCGCGGACTGACAACTCTGAGCAACTCTATCCGGCGGCGGTCGGCGCGCAGGATCCGGAATTCGAAGGCATCAATGCCAATCTGATCGCCCCGGCGGGGTACCCGACCGAACGCATGAGCGACGTAACCGCCGATCGTGTCGAACTCCTCGTCACTGAATTTTGTGCCGAAATACTCGTTGAAGTCCTCGATTCGGGTCAGGGCGTGGACTGCGTACTGAAACGGCGCCTCGCGCCGGATCGGCTGATCTTCCTCGATGTCGTACTCGTCGGCGATATCGCCAACAATCTGCTCAATCACATCCTCGATGGTCACAAGCCCCGCGATGCCACCGTACTCGTCGACCACAATCGCCATGTGGTGCCGATTCTTACGGAACTCCTTCAGCAGCACATTTAGGCGCTTGCTCTCCGGCACGAAAACCGCCGGACGCAGCACCTCGCGAATGTCAAAATCCCCGGCACTGAACTCGGCACGCACACGGAGCAGATCCTTGGCGAGGAGAATGCCTACAATGGCATCGCGATCTTCTCCGAGCACGGGAAACCGCGAGTGACCGGACTCGAGCACTACCGGCAGTATCCGCTCGACGGGATCCGAGCGGTGAAGGACGATCATCTGCGATCGCGGCACCATGATGTCGCGCACCTTGAGCTCCGCGACGCTGATAACGCCTTCGAGCATCTGCAGGGAATCCGCGTCCAACAGGCCGCGACGCTCGGCGTCACGCATCTCTTCCATGAGCTCTTCGCGGTCCTGCGGCTCACCGGCCAGCTGGTCCACCAGGCGGCCCAGCCAGCCGCGCCGGACCTCGCGGGTTCCATCCTCGCTCATGGTTGTTCAGTCATCCTCGTAAGGGTCGGAGAAACCGAGTCGGGCGAGGATCTGGCGCTCCGTCCTCTCCATGCGCTTCGCCTCCGCCTCACGCTCATGATCCTGCCCGAGCAGATGCAGCACTCCGTGCACGACCATATGTGCCCAATGGGCCGCCAGAGTCTTGCCCTGTGCCCGTGCTTCACGGGCCACCACCGTGGCGCAGATGGCGAGGTCACCGAGCGGCATGTCAGCGCCACCCTTCCCCGGCCGCCGACCGGCCGGAAAGGACAGAACATTGGTCGGCGAGTCCTTGCCGCGGTAAAACAGGTTCAGCCGACGACTCTCACGAGCACCGACGATCCGTATGCAGACCTCACCTGGCTCGCGTCCGAGCGCTGCCAGCGCCCACTCGGTCAGCCGCTGCCGCCCCGGCGCCCAGCCAGCGGTCGTGGCGCGAATCACCTCGACCTGCGGAGCCGCCTTCATGACCCGTCCCCTTGCCGTTCGTAAGCCTGCACGATCCGCTGCACGAGCGGGTGGCGAACCACGTCGCGCGACGAAAAGTTGGTGAAGGCGACGCCGTGCACGCCCGCCAGTACATCCTGGACGTGTCGCAGGCCGGACAGCTTGTTACTTGGCAGATCGGTCTGTGTTACGTCACCGGTCACCACGGCCTTGGAGCCGAAGCCGATCCGGGTCAGAAACATCTTCATCTGCTCGACCGTGGTGTTCTGTGCCTCGTCGAGAATGATGAACGAATCGTTGAGCGTACGGCCGCGCATGAACGCGAGCGGCGCAATTTCTATCACGTGCCGCTCGATGAGCCGCATGACCCGGTCGAAGCCGAGCATTTCGTACAGTGCGTCATACATCGGCCGCAGGTAGGGATCGATCTTCTGAGTCAGATCACCGGGCAGGAACCCGAGCCTTTCGCCTGCCTCCACCGCCGGGCGAACCAGAACAATGCGTCGTACCTGATCGGCAAGCAGTGACTCGACGGCGCAGGCGACCGCAAGGTACGTCTTACCGGTACCCGCAGGGCCGATACCGAACGTAAGATCGCTCGCATGTATCTGCCGAAGGTACTGTGCCTGGCTGGGACCGCGACCCCTGACCTTGCCTCGCTGTGTCTGAACGCTCAGAGAGTCCTGGCTGTCGTCCAGCTCCGTGGCAGACGCCGTATCACCGGGCTCGCTCATTCCCATTTCCTGAATCGCAAGATGTACATCGCTCGGCTCGACACCTTTTCCTGATCGCGCGTATAGCTGCTTTAACACGAGCACGGCTTCTGCCGCCCTTGGCCCCAGGACCCGGAACCGGTTACTGCGCCGGTGGACCACGACAGAAAGGCGCTGCTCGACATGCCGGACGTTCTCGTCGAGGGGACCGCACAGTAGCGCCAGACGATCGTTATCAGCAGGATCGAATACCACCTCAAGCGAAGCCGGTGAGTCGCTCAAACCGCACATCCGCTAACGGGTTGCGCAAGCGCTCCCTCAGCGAGCAGCCGTCCGCGCAGGGAATTCGGTCGTGCCTCGGTCACGACGACGTCGACAAAGCTCTGCATCAAGGTCTGCGGGCCGTCGAAATTCACCCAGCGGTTGTTCTCGGTCCGCCCCGCCAGTTCATTGGCATTGCGTCGCGACGGGCGGTCCACCAGCACCCGCTGAACCGTACCAACCATCCGCTCGCTGATGGCCCGCGCATTGGCATTCAGGCGCTCCTGCAAGGCCTCCAGCCTTTCCGTCTTGCGCTCTGCCGGCACGTCGTCAGGCAGGGCGGCAGCGGGCGTACCCGGACGGCGGCTGTAGATGAAGCTGAAGGACTGGTCGAATCCGATCTCGTCGACCAGCGCGAGCGTCTTCCCGAAGTCCGCCTCGCTTTCGCCGGGGAAGCCCACGATGAAGTCCGTTGAAATGGAGATATCCGGGCGAACGGCGCGCAGCTTGCGCATCTTCTGCTTGTATTCCAGGGTCGTATAGCCGCGCTTCATCAGCATGAGAATACGGTCCGATCCTGACTGGATCGGCAGATGCAGAGAGTTCGCAAGCTTCGGAAGCTTCGCGTACGCCTCAATCAGACGATCCGAGAATTCCAGCGGGTGCGATGTCGTGAAGCGCAGCCGTTCAATGCCTGGCAGCACCGAGATACGTTCGAGAAGGAATGCGAGGTCAGCAGGCGCCCCGTCGGCAAGCGGCCCGGCGTACGCGTTGACGTTCTGGCCAAGCAGGGTGATTTCACGCACCCCCTGGGCCGCGAGGGCTTCGGCTTCGCGCAGCACGTCAGCCACGGGTCGGCTGATCTCGTCCCCGCGGGTGTAGGGCACCACACAGAAGCTACAGTACTTGCTGCACCCTTCCATGACGGACAGATAGGCACTGGCCTTGGTGGTGCGGGGCACGGGCAGACGGTCGAACTTCTCGATTTCAGGAAAGCTCACGTCGACCTGCGGCCGCTTGCTCTCCTGCCTCGCCCGGATCATGTCGGGGAGCCGGTGCAGCGTCTGCGGACCGAAGACGAGATCGACAAACGGCGCCCGCTGGACGATCGCCGCGCCTTCCTGGCTTGCCACGCAGCCGCCGACGCCGATGACGAGCCCCGGATTCTGCTCCTTCAGCGGCCGGAACAGGCCAAGCTGCGAGTAGAGCTTGTCCTCGGCTTTTTCCCGGACCGAGCAGGTGTTCACGAGGATTACGTCCGCGCGAGCAGGGTCGTCAGTAAGCTCGAGCCCGCACTCGACGCGCAGCACGTCGGTCATGCGCGTCGAGTCGTACTCGTTCATCTGGCAGCCGAAAGTCTTAACAAACAGGTAGCGCGACATCCCGGAACCTTCCCAACGGCTGATTAGGGTACCGGTTCGGGCCGGCAAACTGAAGCTTCAACACGCGGCCGCGCGGAAAATACCCTTTTATTAACAGAAGGTTACAGATTCCGATGGGCCACTCGTCAGAACGGTATGTCGTCATCGAATTCCTCACCGCGAGATTCCGGCGAGGACTCGAACTCATCCCGCCCCGCCGGTGCCCGTCCGGGCTCCGCGCGACGCGCTGGTGCGCCACCGCCTTCGCCACCCATACCGCCGCGACTGCCGAGCATCTGCATCTCGTTGGCCACAATCTCGGTCGTGTACCGGTCGTTTCCGGTCTTGTCCTGCCACTTACGCGTCCGCAGACGCCCTTCCACGTAGACCTGCGAGCCCTTGCGCAGGTATTCGGCAGCGATCTCCGCAAGGCGGTCGAAAAACACCACGGTGTGCCACTCGGTCTGCTCGCGCTGTTCCCCGGTCTGCTTGTCGCGCCAGCTGTCCGAGGTCGCAATGCGCACATTCGTCACGGACTTGCCGCTCGGCATCGCCCGCGTCTCCGGATCCTGTCCGAGATTGCCGACCAAAATGACCTTATTAATTCCGCGAGCCATGGTTCTAACTCCTTGAGCTTCTGCTGCCGGACCCCACATCAGTGGCTTGTCTCTCGCCCCGGCGACGCCCGACCCAACGGCCGGCGGGCGCCAGGGCCCGCGCTGCGTTCCGGTACGGACGGACCGGGCGAAGCTGCCGCACTGGACAGCCGTTGGCCCGTAAGGCCCGGATTGTACCCGACCCGACCTCAGGGACGAGGCGCGAATCCGCCCCGATTGACGTGATTGAGCGGACCCGCTGGTTTGGCACGACGCACCATCGGCGCTAAGGTAGCGGATTGGCCGCCAGCTAGGACGTTGAAGACGATGCAGACCATACGCATCCGGGGTGCCCGAACCCACAACCTGCGCAACGTCGACCTGACGCTGCCGCGCGATCGGCTGATCGTGCTCACCGGACTGTCGGGTTCAGGCAAATCATCTCTGGCGTTCGACACGATCTACGCCGAGGGTCAGCGCCGCTACGTCGAATCACTGTCCGCCTACGCGCGGCAATTCCTGTCGATGATGGAAAAGAGATC
>CAITAM010000502.1 GCA_903890265.1 uncultured Pseudomonadota bacterium
ATGCTGCTGAGCACGACGCTCGGCGAGGTCTTGCTGGCGGCCATTCGGAGTGATCCGGAGGGCGCCGGGCGGCTCTTCGCGCGCGCGCTCAGCCGAGTCGACGCGGCCGTCAGCCACCCGGATGCAGGACGTTTTGCTGACTGATATCGGCGCCATCGTCCGCCTTCAAGCTGTGACTGGCATGAGTTGTGGCCGAAAGCTGCGATAGCACCCTCCCCGATACCGGCCGTTCGCGCCTATCGAGGGTCAGTCAGCTCACGCTACGCTCCGACGGCTAAGGGCCGTTGGCGTGCGTGGCGATCGGGTTTTTGCCAGTTTCACCCCAGAATACCCCGGTCCGCCGGCGAGTATCTTGTGGCACCCTGACCGCGATGACACCACATCATGCCACTATCAGCGCCGAGGGTGTGGAACGCCACAAATCCCGAAGCCTCGCGATGCGCAATGTCTACGATGCCTTTATTTCCAGCGTATTTTGCTATCCGCCAAATCAATTGACGGTATTTCTCGGCGCGGGAATCGCGGGAAAATTTTTACCGTCAGAAATACCGTCAAAAAATTTGGTTCTTCGCCGATCAGCGGGAATGGGTTAGCGGGCACACGGCCGTCGTTGCTAGTTTGTTGTTACCACACATCAGACTGGCAGGAGGGCGACCGTGGCCCAGCAACAGTGTATTTCCCAGCTGGGAGGCTGGGAAGGCTACGACGTTGAGTCGTGTGCCATCGAGGTTCATCGAGGCGTGTCCTGGTGCATCGTGCACCTCTCGGTCCAGCCGGATCGACAGCGTTGGTGCAGCAGCTGCCTGAGGCCTTGTCGGGCGATCCATGACCTCGAGCAGCGGCGGATCCGGGACCTGCCGGTCTTCGAGCACCGCACGGTCATCATCTTCCCTCGGGTGCGGGTGGCCTGCCCCCACTGCGGTCCACGGGTCGAGCTGCTGCGCTGGCTGGATCCGTATGCCCGGGTCACCCGCCGCCTGGGTGAGTCCGTGGCCAGGCTCTGCAAGGTCGCCGCGGTCCTACACGTAGCACGCCACTACGATCTTAATTGGAAGACGGTCAAGGAGCTGGACAAGGCCTACCTCGAGCGTGAGCTCGGACCCGCCGATCTCGACGGCATCGAGATCATCGGCATGGACGAGTTCGCGATCCAGAAGGGCCACCGTTACGCGACGGTGATCGTCGAGCCGACTCGCAAGCGGGTGCTGTGGATCGGTCGCGGCAATGGCCGCGAGGACATCCGGCCGTTCTTCGAGCTCTTGGGTCCGGAGCGCTGCGCGAGGCTCAAAGCCGCCGTGATGGACATGAACACCGGATACCGGCTTGAGGTCCAGGCCCGCTGCCCCAACGCCGCGATCGTCTTCGACCTGTTCCACGTCGTGGCCAAGTACGGCCGAGAGGTCATTGATCGGGTCCGCGTGGACCGGGCGAACGAGCTTCGGTCGGACCGGCCGAGCCGGCGCATCGTCAAAGGAGCACGCTGGCTGCTGCTGAAGAACCGAGACTCCCTGAGGCCCGGCGAGGACGTCGAACTCGACGAGCTGCTGGCCGCCAATCACAGCCTGTTCGTCGTCTACGTGCTGCGAGACGCGCTCAAGGATCTGTGGGCACAGCGCCAGCCGGAGCTGGCGGCAAAGGCCTGGAACAGTTGGTACCGCAAGGCCCTACGCAGCGGCATAGAACCGCTCAGGCGCTTCGCCAAAG
This sequence comes from uncultured Pseudomonadota bacterium, assembly GCA_903890265.1. Taxonomy (GTDB): domain Bacteria; phylum Pseudomonadota; class Gammaproteobacteria; order Steroidobacterales; family Steroidobacteraceae; genus CAIKMS01. Next base: position 1,705 of record CAITAM010000502.1, read on the forward strand.
CCCTGCGTCTATACCTGCCCGGCATCCTCGCCCACTGCCGATACCCCCTCGGCACCAACCTCATCGAGGGCATCAACAACAAGATCAAGGTCATCAAGCGAATGGCTTACGGCTTCCGCGACGATGCCTACTTCTTCCTCAAGATCCGGGCGGCCTTCCCCGGAGTTGGGTGAAGAACCAAAAATTTTGCTTGGGGGCAAGAGGCCAAATATATGGCGTAACAACAAGTCTGTTTTTTCAAGGACTTGCGCGTCCAGGCGATAGATCGCGATAGATGCCGAAAGGCCCTTTTCACTCCCACTCAATTGTCTCCGCCACGTATAAGCACCTGACATTGCTAGACTTCTTGTCAGGGCACGCCGGACTTACCGTCAAATCTACCGCCAAAAGCTTCCGCTTGAGCGCGATAGACGGCGATGGATCGCGAATGGCTCGAACGGCCTTGCGCGAGCAGTCACGGTGTCCATGCTCAACCGAAGAAGCAAGCATGCGCATCCTCTCCTACCAGTGATGCAAATTCCTCGACGGATTTCACCTCTGGCGTCGGATCGTAGCTGTGCCATTTCAAATCGCGACGCTGCCAGAACACGCGCCACACACCACGAGATCTGACATAGGTCGCCTTCGCTACCGGCGATTCGCGCTTTTCGTCAGCCGGACCCCGCCAGGCAGGTCGGATTTCAAAAATCTCAACGCTCTGATCCGTTATGCGGAATGCAAGATCTACGGACGGACGGATATGTGCCGGCGGTCGACGACGTTGCATGAATGAATCCATCGCTCTGTGCACCCGCGCCACTTCGATCTCAGCGAGCGGCACGACTGCTACGCCACTTTCTGCAAGTTCGCCGTATGGGCCTTGAGGCTAACTTTGAGACACTTCCCTATTGCGTCAAAAATTGCTGCCAGGTTATCCATGCTCGGATTGCCTTTGGGCGACAGCATCCTATGGAGACTCTTGCTCGGCGTGGCCGTAACCTTGGCCAACCGTTCAAAGCCAAGAGTCGCATTCACGAGATCGCGCAAAATGAGACGCGCCGTCTCCGGCTCACCACTCAGAAAAAGCGTTGCCGCCTCATCCAAGAGCGCCTTCGCGAATGCGGGATCCCGCTCGACGCGAGCGACAACTGTCTTCTTAAAATCACGAGTAAGCGCCATTGTCGTTACCTCTTTCGCTTCTTGCCATTGCGGTCGATCGGCGGAGGCGCCTTTCGGGCCTTGTACTCCGCGTGCAGCGCTTTCGCCCGATCGATATCTGATTGTTGTCGGCGCTTGGTTCCACCGCCAAACAACACGATCAGCAATTCGCCGTCTTTCGCCAGATAAATCCGATAACCCGGACCCCAATCGATTACGTATTCGCCGATGCCTGCAAACCACTTCACATTGGACGTGTTGCCGAGTTCCATCCGCAGTTTCGCGGTCGTAACTTTGGCCGCCGCCTGCGCGTCTAGGCTGTCAAACCATTCTGCGTACGGACTCGACCCATCCGGGCGAATGAATTCCTCTACCCGGATTCTCATTGGGATATGGTAACGTTTAAGTTACCTATTGGCAAGCAACGAACGGCCCATGGTGTGGGGGAGTCGGCGATGTCACTCGCAGATTCACGAAACGCCGTGAGACACCATTGCGCAAATGCCTTTATTACTAGGCTTTCGCATCGCCTGGCACTTCGCCTGACGGTAAATCGCACAAGCAAAATGCACGGAAAACTTTTACCGTCAGATTTACCGTCAAAAATGTTTGCTCGAATCGCGCCGAGATGTGCAGTGAAATCACGAATCACCTGATTACTCAATGACTTAGCGGCCCCAAAAACGGCCTGCGACGATTGAATATCAATAGTCTCCGAGCGGTCGCAACCCCCTGTTATATAAGCGTTGTTTTCCGGGGCGAAAAATGAATCACTCCCACTCAATTGTCTCCTGCACTTCCCAGTGCCTGAAATAATGTGATTTCCACTGAGGGTACGCCAAGCTTACCGTCAGAACTACCGCCAAAACATTCCGCTTTACGGCGATAGAGGGCGATTGATCGCGAAAGCCTCGCGCCTCGCATCACGAGGCTGGTCGGCGGCAATTCTCTCTATGTTGCAGATGCTAATGGTGCTGAAAAAGGACGCTGATCAGCGGCCGACAATCACGTCAATTCCTGACAACACGAGTTCCAATTGACGCTTTGGTATTTTCCCCACCCGCTCGACAAGCTGGCGTTTGTCCAGGGCGACTATCAGCGACACGTTCGCAACAGAGTCTTTCGGCAAGTGGGTCGCCGCAGCGGACAACAGGACATTCCCGGGCCGATGCGCCCAGGGCGGGATGAATTTGCGCCATGCCTGCCTCC
>CAITAM010000503.1 GCA_903890265.1 uncultured Pseudomonadota bacterium
CGCGCCTGGCAGCGCGCCTGCGCCCGCCTCGCGCGCCGCGGGCTCGCGCGCGAGCCGAGTGAAGGGCCGCTCGACTTCGCGCGGCGGGTGCGCGCCAGGCGACCGGCGGACGCCGAGGCCTTCGACCGCATCGCCGCGCTCTACGTGGCCGCCCGCTACGAGCGGAACGCGGGCCCGGCGGGCCTTCGCGCGCTCGTGGCGGCCGTGGCGCGCTTTCGTCCGGCGTGAGGCCCTGCCGGGCGGCTATTGAGACTGCGTGGCGAGAGGCGCACATTCGGGGGATATCCCGCCAAGGACCTGCGCCGAGGACCTGCCATGACGCCGACGCCCGCCCGCCTGCTGCTGTGCCTGCTGCTGCCCTGCCTCGTGCCCACGCCCGCCGGCAGCGCGCCGGCCGCGTCCACGCCGTCCACGCCGTTCACTGCCGTGCGCGGTGACCGCGCGAGCGGCTGGCCGGCGCAGACTCGCTCGGAGGTGCTTGCCCGCAACGGCGTGGTCGCGACGAGCCAGCCGCTCGCGGCCGAGGCCGGTCTCGCGGTGCTCAAGTCCGGCGGCAATGCCTTCGACGCGGCGGTGGCGACCGCCGCGGTACTCAACGTCGTCGAACCCGCGAGCGCGGGGCTGGGCGGTGACGTGTTCGTGCTCGCCTACAGCGCCAGCGAACGGCGGCTCATTGCGCTGAACGGCAGCGGCCGTGCGCCGGCGGCCGCGACGCTGCCGGCGCTGCGTGCCTTGTCTCGCGACGGCCGCATGCCGCAGCACGGCATCCACTCGGTCACGATCCCGGGCGCCGTCGACGCGTGGGACGTGCTGCTCACCCGTTACGGCACACGCCATTTTGCCGAGCTCCTGGAGCCTGCCGCGCGGCTCGCCGAGCAGGGCTTTGCGGTATCGGAGCGCATCCACAGCGACTGGGCGCAGGGCGAGGCGCTCCTCGCCGAGGACGAGGACTCGGCACGCACCTACCTCGTCAACGGCCGTGCGCCGGCGACCTACGAGGTCTACCGCAATCCCGATCTCGCCCACGCCCTGCGCGTGCTGGAAAGCGGCGGTCGCAGCGCCTTCTACGAAGGGGAAATCGCCCGCGCCATCGTCGACAAGTCACGCCGGCTCGGCGGCACGCTGACGAGCGAGGATCTCGCCGCCACGCACGCGACCTGGGTCGAGCCGATCAGCACGAGCTACCACGGCTACGATCTTTACGAGCTGCCACCGAACACGCAGGGCTTCGCGACGCTCGAGATGATGAACATCCTCGAGGTCTGCGCGCCGCGGCTCGGCGTCGACCTGCGCCGTGCCGGCCCCCGCTCGGCGGACTACTGGCACCTGCTCGTCGAGACGAAGAAGGTGGCCTATGACGACCTCTACCGGCACAACGCCGATCCGGCGTTTCAGCCGGTGCCGGTCGCGGAGCTCACCTCGAAAAGCTACGCGGCGACGCTGTGCGGCCGCATCAACATGAAGCACGCGACGCCACCCGCCGCGCACGGCGATCCGGTGGGCGGCACGGTCTATCTCGCCGTCGCCGACCGTGCGGGCAACATGGTCTCGTTCATCTACAGCATCTACGACACCTTCGGCTCAGGCGTGACCGTACCGGGCTACGGTTTCGTGCTGAACGACCGCGGCGCGCTGTTCTCGCTCGACCCGAGGAGCCCGAACCGCATCGAACCGGGCAAACGGCCGTTCCATACGCTCGTTCCCGCGTTCGTGATGAAAGACGGCCGCCCGGTCCTCGCCTACGGCCTGATGGGCGGCAGCCAGCAGGCGCAGGGCCATGCCCAGGTCCTCGTCGACATGCTCGATCTCGGCGCCAACCCGCAGGCGGCCAGCGACGCGGCCCGCTTCAGCCACGCGCAGGCCACCGACACGCTCTACCTCGAGACGGAGCTCGCGAAAGTCGTCGGCGCCGCGCTCAAGGCCCGCGGCCATCGCGTCGTGGCCGCCTCCGGCGAGGACATGGGCGGGTTCCAGGGCATCTGGTGGGAGCCCTCGGCGGCGGGTGCGCGCGATCCCGCCGCCGGCGGCGACGGCCACGGCCCGATCGACGGCACGTACCGCGCGGCGTCCGACCACCGCAAAGACGGCGCCGCGCTCGGCTGGTAGGGCGCCTCGGGGCGCGACGGCGCCCGGCAAAACCGTGACGTGCGTCACGTCGCACGGGCTTACACCCGCGCCGGTCAGCGGCGCGTCGATGATGGCCGCTCTTGCCTAACTGGCTGATCTTATGGGCGCCGCCTTACGTGGCACGGGACTTGCTCTTACTCCGAGCATCAAAGCAAGCCCACCCGAGGACACGTTATGTCGACACTCAACCGTTTCATCCGTCTCGTCGCCGTCGGCGTCGCGGCGTGCCTCGGCCTCGGCGCGACCGTCACGGTCGCGAGCCCGATCGACGCCACGTATTTCGCGATCTCGAGCAGCGATCCGAGCTACAACACGATGTGCTGCTCGACGACCGGCGGCGAGGTGCTGAACACGCTCGGCCCGGACGGCCTGCCGCTCTACAACCCGGCCTACGCGGGTCCGGCGATCCATGCCGCGGACCTGCACCCGACCGGCGCCGGCAGCGAGATCACCTGGTGGAGCCCGTCGCTCAACCCGCACGTCACGCAGATCGCCGCGGGCAGCACGTCCCTGCCGATCAACCAGACGGCGAATTTCTTCCCGTGCGTCGTCAACAGCGGCTACGCCTGCAATGACGCGCAGTACGCGCTCGCGGCCCACTACTCGGGCCGGATCGACGTGGCGACCGCCGAGCCGATTCAGTTCTCGATCGGCGCGGACGATTCGGCCTTCGTGTACATCGACGGCATGCTGGCCTGCGAGGTCAGCGGCGTGCACCCCTACGCGCCGGAAAGCTGCACGACGCCCACCACGATCGGTGCCGGCAGCCACGGCTTTGACCTCTTCTTCGCCGACCTCAACCAGGTGCAGTCGGGCCTGAAGTTCGCCATCAACAGCGCCGGCGTCACGACCGAGGTGCCGGAGCCCTCGTCGCTGGCGCTGCTCGCCTTCGCGACATTGGGCGCCTTCGCCGCCCGCCGGCGCAGCGCCTGACCGGCCGTCGCGCCGGGTAACCCCGGCAGGCGCTGCCGCGGCCACCGTGCCGCGGCAGCGCGTTCATTACGGCCCACCGCGCCCGCCGTGTACCATGCGGCGATGCGCGCGCCGAGCCCGATCGCGACCCCGTCAACCGAGTCGATCTCCCCGTGACGTCGCCACCACCGGTCGCTGGCCGGCCGATCGCGCACGGGCCCGGCGAGGTGCTGGGCGCCGACCGGCTCGCGGCGTTCAGCGACGGGGTGTTCGCCGTCATCATCACGATCATGGTGCTCGAGATGAAGGTGCCGTCCGGCAGCGACTGGGCTGCCCTCGTGCCACTGGCGCCCGTGTTCCTCGCCTACGTGCTGAGTTACGTCTACCTCGGCACCTACTGGAACAACCACCACCACCTGCTGAAGGCGGCGCGCCGCGTCAGCGGTGCGGCCCTCTGGGCCAACCTGCACCTCCTGTTCTGGCTGTCGCTGTTGCCCGTCGCGACCGGCTGGCTCGGCGCCTACCCGCGCGCGGCGGCGCCGGCGGCGCTCTACGGCGTCGTGCTGCTGGGCGCGGCTCTCGCCTACTACGTTCTGCAGCAGTCGCTGATCCGCGCCGAGGGGCCGCACGCCCTGCTGCGCCGCGCGGTCGGCCGCGACTGGAAGGGCAAGGTCTCGCCGCTGCTCTACCTCGCGGCGATTGCGCTCAGCTTCCGGGTCGAGGCCCTGTCGCTCGCGATCTACGCCCTGGTCGCGGCCCTGTGGCTCGTGCCCGATCGGCGGATCGAAATGGCCCTGCGGGAGCCCGCCGGGCGCTGAGGGGTGCGGCGCGTCACACTGAACGCAACGTTCGCCCCATGGCCCTTGAATTGTCACTTGTGCGACGCAACATAGACGTTATCCAAATCACGGAGGATACCGTCATGTATCTGATCTCTATCGCTTTTGTTGTCGGCACCGCGATGCTTCTCGTGGCCACGATCGTCGATCCCCGGTAACCGGCAACGACGGCCGGCCTAGCGCAGCTCGGCCGGCCGCCACCAGGCCGCGGCGACCTCCTGGCCCGCCGCGGCCGGATTTTTCTGCGGCCTCGCCCCAAGCTCGGTGCGGATCCGGGCCACGATCTGCTCCGCCACGAGCCCGCACTCCTGCAGGCACTCGTCGCGACTGCCGTGCTCCACGAACCGGTCCGGAACGCCGAGCCGTAGCAGCGGTACCGGTTTGAGCGCGCTGCCAAGCCACTCGGCGACGCCCGCACCGGCCCCACCGGTCACGCTGTTCTCCTCCACCGTGACGAGCAGCTGGTGCGTCCGCGCCAGTTCCGCGATCCGCCGCCCGTCGAGCGGCTTGACGAAGCGCATGTGCACGAGCGTGGCATCGAGCTGCTCGGCCGCCGCCAGCGCCGCCTCGCCCAGGGCACCGAAGGACAGAATGGCGACCCGCCCGCCCGCCCGCGCGAGGGTCGAGCGGCCGGGCCGGATCGTCGCCCGTGACGGGCCGTGCCGCCGGATGATGGCCGTGGCACGCGGGTAGCGCACGACCGAGGGGCCCGGCAGGGCGAGCCCGGTGTTCAGCATCTCGGTCATTTCGTCACCGTCGGCCGGCGCCATGACGGTCAGCTCCGGCACGCAGCGCAGGAAGCTGAGATCGAGGCAGCCATTGTGGGTCGCGCCGTCCGGACCGACGAGACCCGCCCGATCGACCGCGAACAGCACCGGCAGTCCCTGCAGCGCGACGTCATGGACGAGCTGGTCGTAGGCGCGCTGCAGGAACGTCGAGTAGATCGCGACCACCGGTCGCAGCCCGCGCGTGGCAAGCCCGGCGGCCAGCGTCACCGCGTGCTGCTCGGCGATGCCGACATCGAAGTAGCGCTCCGGGTATCGCTTGGCAAACTCGACGAGGCCGGAACCCTCCCGCATCGCCGGCGTGATGGCCACGATCCGCGGGTCACGCGCCGCCGCATCGAGCAGCCAGTCGCCAAAGACCTGCGTGTAGGTCTTCGCGGCGGCCGCCTTGCCGGCGACCAGCCCGACGCTCGCGTTGAACGGCGTGACGCCGTGGTACTTCACCGGGTCCGACTCCGCCGGCGCGTAGCCGCGGCCCTTCTGCGTCAGGGCATGGACGAGGCATGGCCGCCCGAGGGCACGCGCCGCGCGCAGTGCCGCGAGGAGCTCCGGCAGGTCGTGCCCGTCGACCGGGCCGACGTAGGCGAGACCCAGTGCGCCGAACCAGGCACGGGCCCCTGTCGCGTCGCCGTGGCGCGCGCGCGCCAGCGCCTCGTTCAGCGCACCGACGTTGGGCGAGATCGACATCTCGTTATCGTTCAGGACCACGGTGAGATCCGCACCCGTGGCGCCCGCGTGATTGAGCGCCTCGTAGGCGAGGCCCGCGGTCAGCGCCCCGTCGCCGATGATCGCCACCGAGCGTGTGGCGGCGCCCAGTGCGCGGTTCGCGAGTGCCATCCCCAGCGCCGCGCTGATCGACGTGCTCGAGTGGCCGGCACCGAAGCTGTCGTACGCCGACTCGTCACGACGCAGAAAGCCGGACAGGCCTCCCCGCTGGCGGATGGTATGCAGCCGGTTGCGACGCCCGGTCAGGATCTTGTGCGCGTAGCACTGGTGTCCCACGTCCCAGACGAGCGCATCGCGCGGCGTGTCGTAGAGGTAGTGGAGCGCGACGGTGAGCTCGACCGTGCCAAGCCCCGAGGCCAGATGACCGCCGGAGTGAGAGACGGAATCCAGCAGAAAGCGACGCACCTCGGCGGCCACCGTCGGCAGCGTGTCCTCGCCGAGCTCACGCAGCGACGCCGGTCCGTCGAGCGACTCGAGCAACGGCACCGGTGACGGGTGGTAGATGGCCATACGCTATACCCTCGGTCGAACCGCCGCCGCCACGCGGGATCGGAAGCCCCAGCCCCAGAGCGCGTCGAGCGTAACCGGCAGCATCATGAACGCGTGCTCGATGACCGCGAGCGTGAGCAACGAGGCGATGAGTCCGGCCGCGGTCACGTCGAATGCCGAGGCACCCGGCACAAAGGCGCGCCGGCCAATCGCGAGTGCCGCGAGCGCCCCACCGGCGACCGACACCGGAAACAGCGGATTCATCGGACGACGGCGCAGAAAACTGCCCAGGTACGCGAGATGCTCGGGCAGGAACGACTCGCCCAGGTTGCGCACGCCGAGAAAGAGATTGAGTTTCGCGCTGAGGCGCATGACCCACAGCACCGAGTAGGCCGTGAGTGCCACCGTGTTTGGCTGGCCCCGGGTAATCAGCCACAGCACCCCGCCGAGGCCTGCGATGGCGAGTTCGTGGTGTAGGATCGCCTCAGTGGCGTGCCATGCGTGCCGCCATCCACTGCAGCCGCGGGCGCACCCTGCCCGGCGCGGGCCGGTCAGGAAGCCGGTCAGGAAGCTGAGCTCGACCCAGCCCCACACCGCGATCGCACAGGCAAATGCGCACACCGCGGCCGCCACCGACTGCTCGCCCGCGCTCGCGCTGATGCCCGCGAGGGCGGCGGCGAGCACCACCGTGGCCACGATCATCGACCGGGCGTAGGTTCGCCGCGGCAGCCCGTCGAGGTACAGGATGGCCCCGGTGGCAAACCACCAGGCCAGCGCCGCGAACGTCGCGCCTAACGCGAAGCGCACCGGCATCCCGTCCCGTGCTCCGGCGACCCTACCAAGACGGCGCCATGCGAACGTCGTCCGGCAGCGCATTCGGGTGGACGGGAAGGCAATAGAGCCGCCCGAACGTCACCGCGGCACGCGCGGCATGCCACAGCCGGCCAATCCCACCGACCAGTCCGCCACGCGCCTTGGCCGCGTCCGAGGCCTCACCGATGCGGCGCAGGCGGTCGAGCCCCGCGATCATTCGCGGATCATCGAGCGCGAGCGTGAACGGGAAGACCTGCTTCGTGATGTCGGACGTAATGCGAAGTACCGTGCGGTCGTAATCCGTCGGGTCGAGTCCGAGGGCCTCGTGAAAAACGGGACGCCCGTGGTCGCGAACGTACATCGTCGCGAAGACCGCCAGCACGAAGAAGCGGATCCACAGCCGGTTCGTGCCGCGCAGCAGGCGCGGGTCGGCGCGCATCAGCAGGGCGAAGGCCTCGCCATGACGGAACTCGTCGTTGCACCAGCGCTCGAACCAGCGAAAGATCGGGTGAAACCGCTTTTCCGGGTGGCGTTCGAGCTGGCGGTAGATGGAGATGTAGCGGGCGTAGCCGATCTTTTCCGACAGGTAGGTCGCGTAAAAGATGAACTTTGGCTTGAAGAAGGTGTACTTCTTGTCGCGCCGCAGAAAGCCAAGGTCCACGGCCAGCCCGAAATCCTTCAGCGCCTGGTTGATGAAGCCGGCGTGGCGGGCCTCGTCGCGCGCCATGTAGCCCATCAGCC
>CAITAM010000504.1 GCA_903890265.1 uncultured Pseudomonadota bacterium
CGGCCTCGAGCGCGGCGCGGGCGGATTCCACGTCCGCGAGCGTCTTGTCGGGCCCGAGGAACGGTGTGACCGCGCGTTCGATGGCGCGCGCGTCGAGCACGGTGTTGCCGAGCACGCGGAACTCCCAGACGGGGAAGGTCGGTGCCGGCGCTTCGTCGGCCAGAATCGGCCACGGATTCAGCAGAAACAGGAGACCGATGAGCGACCGGACGGCGGCCTGGAACCGCCCGTGGCGGAGAGCGGAGACGGCGCTCGTGATCATCGTCGGTCCTTCGCAAACAAAAAAACGCCAGCTTCTATTTATAGCAGAAGCTGGCGTCAGTGTTACTGGTCAGACATCGGACCACCGCCGGGATTCGCTCCCGATCGGCGGAAGGGCCGTCGGGATGCCCTGCGGCATCCCGACTCCCGAACTCAACTTAGTTGGCGTTGTTGTTGATTTTGGCGGCGCAGCTGTTGCCCGAGCGCGTGAAGAGCGCGGCCGGGGTCTTGTCCGCCACCAGGCCAGACGCCGTCGAGGCGTTCGAGCCAACCTGGAGCGGGTACACGCCCGAGATCGCGTTCCACTTCGAGCCAGCGCCCGTGGTCGTCACGAACGTGCCGACGTTGGCGTTGCTCTGGCCCGCGAAGGCCGCGTTGTAGCTGACGCGCGAAGCCGTGGCTTCCTGGAACGAGCTGTAGGTGCCGAGAGCAGCCTGCGACGCGCTGCGCGCCTGCAGCTTGGCAGCCACGTTCGCCGCAACGCCCGGGTGAGCGCCGGTGGCCGCCGCAAACGCCTCGTAGGCGAACGCGTAGATGCCGGCAGCGGCGTTGTGCGCGTTCGGCTCGACGCCGTCGATGTTGAACACGGCGAACGGGCCGTTGCCCTTGCCGTCAGCCGTCGTCGACGACGGGCTCGTCGCCGAGCGGAAGCCGATCGTGCCCGCGCCAACCGAGTTGACACCGGCGACGCAGTTCACCATGTCGCTCGTGCTCGGGTTCTCGAAGAAGTCGCCGTTGGCCTGCTGCGGCGCAATCGGCTGCGTCGCCGCCACGTTGCACTCGCTGCCCGTGAAGGTGATGCTGGCCGAGATCTCGGTGCCCGATCCGTGGTCACGGCGGCAAACGAAGATCGGCGTGCCGGCAGCGTCGTTGCTGCCAACTTCCGGCACCTGATTCCAGGTGGCGTAGTTGCCGGTCAGGATGCCGCGCAGCGACGTCGTCGACAGGTTGACGCGGGTGTTGTCAGCAACGCCCGGGATGTTGTGGCCGATGACCGAGAACAGCTGGCCGACGAGCGGCTGCATCGCATTCGTCGCGGTCGTGATCTGGGCAGCGGTCGGGGCAGCGCCGAGCTTGGCCGGGATCAGGGTCGTGTCGGTGTTCGCCGTCGGCCAGTTGTCCGCGGTGAACAGCGCCGGCTCGACGTCGGTGACCAGGAGGTCGCCCGCCGCCTGAACCATCGACGTGCCGCCGTCCGTGTCCGAGACGTGGTTGAAGTTGCTGCCTGCGCAGCTGTAGTTCGTCACGCCCGTCGAGGTCGTGCCCGACACGGCGCACGCGCCGGTGATGGCGAGGTGGGCGCGCGTGGCAGCGGTCGGCGAGTACGTGGCGGCGACGCCCCAGACCGAGCCGAGCTCGGCGGCGTAGTGCACGTTCAGGGTGTCACCGGTGTTCAGGCCCGACACGCCCTGGTTGTTGGCAACGACGACGCTGATGACCGAGTAGTCCGGCTGCAGGGTCTTCGACGGGTCCTTGTACGTGTAGATCGCGACCGGGGCCGAGGTGGTGCCGCCGAAGAAGTTCTGGACGTCCTTCTGGAAGAAGGTCTTGGCGGCCGACGAACCCGAGACGTACACGTCAACGGTGGCGGCGTGGGCCGAGGCGGCGACGAGCACGGCGCCGACGGCAGCTGCAATAGCAATGTTCTTCATGAGTTTTGTTTCCTAGCTTTAGTGATTATTAGACCGAGCGACGACGGCTGACGCCGACGAGGCCGAGCAGGCCGCTGCCGAGGAGCCAGACGGCGCCCGGAACCGGAACCGACGGCGGCGTCGGGTTGTTGACGGTCAGGTTGCCCTGCGCGTCGAGCGTGAACGTCGCACCGCTCTGGTAGATCGCGGCCTTGGCCGAC
>CAITAM010000505.1 GCA_903890265.1 uncultured Pseudomonadota bacterium
CCATAGCGCGATTAGCAAAACGGAACGCCTCTAGCGCCTTCGGATACGTGAGCAAGACCTTTAGCCCCGCCCGCAGACGGTCCAAGGTCGTCTTGCAGCGATCCAGCGCCTCGTTGGCTGGCTCGTCGTAACCGACGATCTCCTTCCCGACTCGCGCGCGCTGCTCATCGATCCACGCGCCGTAGTCTTCGATTAGCGCATGCAACGCCTGCTCCAGCTCGACCTTCTCGAGGTCGGCGAGCACGAGCATATCGAGCCATCCTTGCTCAACCATTTTTCGCATTGCCGGGCGGTCGTCGGCATCAAGACCCGGCGTCTCGGTGACTGGAACCTCATAGTGCGGGATGACTTCGGTGCGAACCACCAGGGCACGCGCCGGGTCTTCCGCCGAAGTTTCTGCATGGACGGCTACACCGTGCCCGACAGCGAATTCGACACGGCGTCGGTAGATGAGGCTGAGATGGTCGCGCTCGGGGTCATCCACGACCACATCGTTGCTTGGACGCCGTAAAAAAACAGGCATACCAGCCGTCTCGTCGGCTCCCGACACATTCAGCTCAGGCTGGAATAGCCAAGCCGTGTCTCGATTAGTATCGGGCTCGAACTGGCCGTTGACGAGAAACAAAGTGACCAGGCGCTCACCCTTGCTGTTCGTGCGAACCGCGCCTTGGATGCGCACCTCGTGCTGCTCGGTGTCCGGAACGAGCGGCTGTATGGGACCGTCTTTCAGCGTCAGGTGAACGCACCCGCCGCGAGGTATTCGGCGCCAGACCTTAACTTTCGCCTCGTGGACTGCGCCGGTAGTCCGATCCTTCCGCGGCCTCGTGTATTCGTGTTCTTCATTCGGAACACGGGCGTAACTGCCCCAACGCGCCATGACCTCGAGCACCCGAATATCAGGGCCAACGCAGAATGTGAGGCCGAGACTCGACGGCACTAGGGACTGGTTGTTCGTCGTGTCAATATCGTCGAGTGCGTCTTCCTCCGCCTCGACGCGACCGCTCGCGCGGTTGAACTCCGCGCCGGGCTCGTGGAGCGGGAGCGGAACACCGAACTCCTGGGGCGGCTCCTCCGCTTCGTCGGCGGCGGACGCAGGCTCGACCTCAATACCCCCGTGTGCACTGCCACGCTTCCGCGGTGCCAGCTTCCCAACCAAGTAGCGATCGCGGACGCTCATGTCGAGAACGAGTTCTTCGGGACCATTGGCCGGACCCAACAGGTCGTCGCGCATCGCTAGCTCCAGAAGTTCGCGCACATAAGCGGGATGCTGGATGAGCGGGACGTCGTCTATCGACGAGAGTCCGTCGCGAGTAAGCACGCCCTCAAGGTCTTCAGGGCGCAGGCGCGACACGAGCCCCGAAGGCATGGTCAGCCCGACGTCGGCGAGAGTACCCTCGTTCTGGACCGTGTGCAGCTTGTCAAAATAGAGGGTGGTCGATTCGAGGTCGGCGCGAATGCGCAGGATGCGCCCAAGGCGCTTCAGCACTCCGACCCCATCGACCACAACCACCCAGCTGCCACGTGCGACTGCGGTGCCGATGCGATCACCGTCCAGCCGAACAACAAACGGGCTAATCGGCGCCGCCTCCTTGGCGAGCCATGCCTGTGCGTTCGGTGCGATGGTCGTCGTCATGCGCTACTCCCCATGCGGCTACAGTTCCACTCGCGAAAAGTGCGGGTAGATCCGATAGAACTTCTTAAAGACTTCGAAAGGGTCGGTCCCCATGTCCGAAGTCGGAAGATCGAAACCGAGTCTCGACTTGGCGTCGTCATTCGACTCCATCGTCAACCTCTCCAGCGTCGAGAGCGCCGGGAGGTCGAGCCGATGCGGCG
>CAITAM010000506.1 GCA_903890265.1 uncultured Pseudomonadota bacterium
GTGCTGGCCTGCACTTCGACTTGACTCCTTCAACAACACCACGCCCAGGTGCAGGCACGGCGGTCGAAGGCGGAGGTTCGCACACGGGGTCATACGCAAACCATCCAGATCGGAGTCCGAGAATCGCCGCCGCAATGATCCCCTCGGGTTCGTTCCGGCGAGCCATCAGGAAGGTCAATTCTCGAACTGCTTGCTCGAGGCAACGGGGTTGGCCCCCAGCCCTGCTCGGGCGGGGGATGCGCGATGGGCGCGGCCCCCTGGTCGGCGACACAGGTTGCGCACTCATTGCTGACGCATCAGTCGGCAGAAACTTTTTTTTTTTTTGAAGTCATGCCAAATTGTATTAAGAATTTGGACTGGATAATACCACAGGAACTCGAACAATCAACTCTTCGGCTATTGACGCTGGTCCCACACTCACACCCACACTCACACCCACCTCTAGGTTAATGTTTCCATTAAGGGAAGGAGGTTCGCTACTATCCGCCGCGAACGAGGCAGCCCCCCCGCCCCCAGCACCAGGCTGTGAGGCAGAGGGGGGATTTGGATCGCGGGCCCGCGCTTGGAAGGCCACACTCGTCTTGAGCAGCGCACGGCGCGCCGCAAAAGCCGCCACAGCGTGCGCAGCGACCAGCTGCACAAGCCGACCGCCCGGCGAGAGCGCCGGTGGGTCCCGGCGACGCACGTTGCGGTGGATATCACACCAGTCGTCGGTCAATGCGCGGACCCAGCGCGCCGTGGCCGCCGCCATTTGCGACTCCCGGTCGAACGGCGGCGCCGCGCGACGACGGCAGGCGTGGGCGGTGCGCTCGACCTGCGTCAGCGAGCCCGCCGCAGGCCCGACCGCCATCGGTGCGGTGACCAGGCTGGGCCCAGCGCCCACGCACAGCTGCATGCACGAGAGCAGGACCGTGGCATTGGTAAAGTCCGGGCACGGCGCCCGCGCGGCATCGGCGAGACAACGTGTCGCAACGTCGCCGGCCAGCGCTGTGATTGCTTGCTGGAAGCGGTCCCGTACGGCGACCAGCGCCGGGCAGGTGCAGGTGATCAGCACGTGGGCGAGCGACTCGGGCCAGTACACTGCTGGCACGGCGGGGTCGATTGCGTCACACAGGTAACAGGCGCGCTCGGCCGCGACTGGGATACGCTGCAGGGCCCCATGCGGACGCCACCGCCAGTGGTCTTCCGTGGGACAGCAATCCAGGCGGAGGGCGCACAGGCGCCGGGCCAGGGTGACGTCGGTCAAGCGCCAATAAGGTTGCTCAAACGAGCCCGAGATGGTCGAGGCCCACGTTTTGAGGCGTGTGTGATTTTGAACCTGCGCGATCAAGAACTCACGCACAACACGCTGCCGGCAGAGGTTGCCCCTGCCTTTTAGTGCCGCATAGACCGCAGCTTTCAGCTGGGGAGACCATGTCTGTAACGCTTCCGCTAGCACTGTTCCTATTGGAAGGCGCCAGCAGTTGACGTCTGTCTGCCACAACGTGCTGCCTGCCACACCAATGCGCAAAACAGACAGCGGTCCCAGGACAGTCGCAGGCGATACCTCGGTCAAGTGCCCGTCGTTGACTTGGTCGACGAGCAGGACGGCAAGATCATGCTGCATAAGCCGAACGCGGTCGGCCGCAATGCCAAACCGGTCAGCGGCGGCCACCAGGTGCCGTGCCCAGGGCTTGGCGTGGGCATCCATCCGCCATTGTACCCCTGACGGGGTATTTGAGATGCTCAGGCATATGGCGCGATAGGCGACCGAGTCCTTGGGCATGGCGAGGTACTTGCACCACATGCGCAGCAGTAGCATGTCGCCGCGCGCTTGCCACGACCAAACGCCTGCTTCAATACGCAACGCCTCAACACTTGCAAAGCGCTGCCCACTGACAGACTGCAGTACCCAGCCCGCAATTTGGTTAGTGGTCGCCGTCGACGCCGCGTCAGTACCCGTCAGCGCCGCAATGTAGTTAAAGTGGCAAAATATTTTGGCGCGCGCATACTCCATCTGCGAGTTCAAGGACCCGGCCCGGTGTTGCCAGCCGGCGCGTCGGGCCCCGAAAAAGGCCTTGCGCGCGCGCTGGTGGGCCGTCGCCCACGCCCGGGTCCAGTCCCAGCGCCACCACACTGTGATGCCCAAATAGTCAAATTCATCGACCAGCTCGATTGGTTGCTGGTACACGCGGAGCGGTTGGGCAAGGGCTAGCGGTTTGACTCTCGCGAAATAGTCTTTTTCCTTGACCCAATGCGGCGGGACCACCATCCACTTGGTTTTTTTGACGTTGATGACCAGTCCAAGTTTGGCTAACTCTTCCATCGTAATGTCCAGCATTGCCTGCATTGCCAAACCCCCGTAGGCCAAGAGGGCCCCGTCGTCGGCAAAATACAGGCACGGTAAAAGAGATTCACCGGGGTCCGCTGCCGCCCCGGCTGCCGCCGGCCCGTCGACTGCACGCGGGAGATTGATGCCAAACGGCCCAAGCAGGTGCACTGCCCCGCGTTGCGAGAGGGCTTCGATTGCCCCGTCAATATAAATATTAAAAAGGGCCGGGCTCAGCGGGTTGCCCTGAAGCACGCCCACCTCGAGCGGGACGGGGGGCAGCAGCACGCCATTGACA
>CAITAM010000507.1 GCA_903890265.1 uncultured Pseudomonadota bacterium
CCAACCGCGGCCTGCAGTTCCTGGATCTCATCCAGGAAGGCAACATCGGCCTGATGAAGGCCGTCGACAAGTTCGAATACCGCCGCGGCTACAAGTTCTCGACCTACGCGACCTGGTGGATCCGCCAGGCCATCACCCGCTCGATCGCGGACCAGGCGCGCACGATCCGCATTCCCGTGCACATGATTGAGACCATCAACAAGCTGAACCGCATTTCGCGGCAGATGCTGCAGGAGATGGGTCGCGAGCCGACGCCGGAAGAACTGGCCGTGCGCATGGAAATGCCCGAGGACAAGGTGCGCAAGGTGCTGAAGATCGCCAAGGAGCCCATCTCGATGGAGACTCCGATCGGCGACGACGAGGATTCGCACCTCGGCGATTTCATCGAGGACACCTCGGTCCAGTCGCCGCTCGACTCGGCGACCATGGAGTCCCTCAAGGAGACGACGCACTCGGTGCTGGCGCAGCTCACGCCGCGGGAAGCCAAGGTTCTCAGGATGCGCTTTGGCATCGACATGAACACGGACCACACGCTCGAGGAAGTCGGCAAGCAGTTCGACGTGACCCGCGAGCGCATCCGCCAGATCGAGGCCAAGGCGCTGCGCAAGCTCCGCCACCCGAGCCGCTCGGAACAGCTGCGCAGCTTCCTGATGGAAGACTGAGCGGCGCCCCGGTGCGGCACGGGCCGCACCGGGCGCCCCGTCAGCGCACCGGGCCCGGCGTAGGCCCTTCGCTCGAGCGCAGTACCGCCGCCTGGTCCGCCGGCGCCCGGTGGTACACGGCGCGCACGTGGATGGTCTTGAAGTTCCACGCCTTCAGCGTGACCTCGCTGACCAGGGTGTCCGGCTCCGGCGCGCGCCGCCAGAGTTCGCTGATCGAGACGTGGCCGTGGTCCTCGCTCTCAACCCGCAGGTCGTTGCCACTGAAGCCAGCCCGGATCCGGCGTGAGCCGTAGTGGTCGGTCACGGTCGACGGATCCTCCGCACCGAGTTCGACCCGCCGCTGCCGGTCGGCCTGCAGGATGGTCATCACGTCGCCGCTGCGCTCGAGGATGAGATCGTCCGCGGGCACGACCACCGCCCGTACAAACTGCAGTCGCTCCGAGAGACGCAGCCGCGGCCCGCTGTCGTCGCCGGTCAGCGCATTGCCCTGGCCACTGCGCTGGCCCTGCCCGCCACGGCCGCGCCGTGTGGCGGCGGTGTCATCGCTCGGCTGACCGGCACCCGGCGGCTGGTAGGGGCGCTCGTCGGGCTTGGGCACCGGCGGCAGGGCCGCCACGATCGCCTTCTGTGCATCGTCGCTGGCGGCGGCATCGAGCAGCCAATGGCCGGTGGGACTTGCCGCGGCACTGCTCGGACCGCGCGCGAGCGGCCCCGCCACGCACCCGCCGAGGGACGCGATCAGGACCAGTGCCACCGCCAACCGGCAGTGACAGATCGACTCAGGCATCACGCGCTCCCGCTCAGCAACCCGCGCAGAGGATAACGCGCCCCGCCCGCCCGGCAACCACCCCGCCGCCGTTCAGCGCACGCTGTAGCCACGGCCCTCGAGGCAGGAGGTCATCGCGCGCTGGTAGTCGGCGCGACGCTGGCCGGCCTCCTCGCTCGGCACGCCACCACCCGACTGGGTCGGGTCGTAGCCGGTCTGCTCAAGTGCCCACTTGTGGCAGTCGTAGCGGTCCGACGCCTGCTGCTCGGCGCTCTGGCCGTCCTTCGGGTAGGCGAACAGCGTGTCGTTCTGCGCGACCTGCGCCGGCGCCCCCTCGGGTGGCGGCACGACTTCGTAGCCGCGCGAGTCGTCGCGGTACACGTAGTAGACCTGGTTGTAGTAGTAGTAGGGCGCGCCGCCGATCCACAGGCTGGTGTAACCCCACGGCAGCCAGGGCACGAAGGCGCCGTAGGGCGCACCGGCGATCACCCACGTGCCACCCCACGGCCGGTACCAGTAGCCGCCGTGGTACCAGTAGCTGCCGCCGCCGTGGTGCACGACGTAGCCGGCGTTCGAGGCGTAGGCCGGGCGCGCGAAGCCCTCGCCGCCACCGTGCCAGCCATTGCCACCGTGCGGCCCGCCGCCGGGGCCACCGCCCCCGTGCGGGTTGCCGCCGGTCTGCGCCGCGGTGCGCACGAACGACACGTCGCCCTGCCCGCGCGGCGTGATCGAGGTCCAGTGCTGGGCGCTGTCGCCGTGATAGACCGACACGGCGGAGCCTGCGCCCGCGCCGTGGTACACCGACACGCCGCCGTAGCCGGCGTTGCTGCCGTGGTAAGTCGACACCGCGCCGCCGTACACGGCGGGCGTGACGTGCACCGCGCCCGCCGACGGGCCGTAGCCGCCCGCGTACGCCGGCGCCGAGCGAAAGCCTGCCGGCGCGCCGTGGTAAGCGTAGGCCGCGTGCACGGCCGGCGCCGCCGCATGGCTCACGGCCCCGCCGCCGCCGTGGCCGCCACCGGACGCTGCGGCGTGGCCGCCGCCGCCGTGGTGGCCGTCGGCGCGGGCCTCGGACGCCGCCAGCGGCAGCACGAGCAGCGCCGCCAGAAGGGCACTGATTCGCTGCGTGGATACACGGTTGCTCTGCATGGCATTCCCCTCGTCGGCGCTAATGGCTAGCGCACACTGTAGCCGCGGGCATCGAGGCACGCGCTCATCGCCCGGCGGTAATTGGCCGCCTGCGCTTCCAGATTCGGATCGCGGATCATCGTCGGGTTGGCGTCCGCCTGCGCGTTCATGTCGGCCGCAATCTGCTGGGCCTTCTGGTTCTGCGCCGACTCGATCGCACCGCCGGCGATGGCGCCCGCGGCGAGGCCAAAGAGCGTCGCCGGGCCCGGGTTCCAGGGGTTGGCGAGCGCCGCTCCCAGTATCGCGCCGGTCGCGGCGCCGGCAACCACCCCGGAGCCGGGTGCAGGACCCGCCACCACCACCCTCGAGCCGCGCGGCGGCGGCGGCGGTGGCGGCGGCCGGCTGGGGTCAAAGCCGGTCTGGGCCGTGGCCCACTGCGCGCAGTCGTACCGGTCACGGTCCAGCTGCTCCGGGCTCTGGCCGCGCGCAGGCGCAGCAAAGACCGTGGTGTCGGGCGGTGCGACGCGCACGGGCGGCGGCAGCGGTCGCTGCGGCACGGGCGCTGTCGTCGCACAGCCGGCCAGTGCCGCCACCGTGACGACCCCAAGCACCAGCTGCCATCGGCGGACTCTGCTGCGCATCACCTGTCTCTCCTGAGGAGCCGTTCCCAAAACCGTATAACGTCGCCGTTTGCCGACGGTTGACCGCACGATCGAAATTAACCGCCTGCTAGCCTACAACCAGTTCGTCGGGCGATGCCTGTTGGAGCCTGCCGGCGGCCGTTAAGTTCTGCAAAGGACCGGGCGGTGCCACGGAGCGTCCTCGCCGCGTGACGACGTGCACCTGAACGATGCCCGAGGACGACCACATGCTACACCGAGGCTTCCTGCGGGGTCTGCGCCGCGCCGCCCTGCCGATCGCACTGCTGCTGGCTGCCGCAACGGCTGCCGCCCCACCCAATCCCCTGGCCGCGCACGCGCTCGCCGAAGAGCCGACCACCCGACTGCTGGTACTGCTGCGCCCGGTCACGGGCGGCGCGGAGCCGGTCGCCCTGGCCTCCGCGCGCGTGACCCGCGCCGCGGAGCTTGCCGGTGTGGCGCATGCCGGGAGCCGGCCGATCTCGGCGCAGGTGCACGTCCTGCACCTCGCCCACCTGCAGAGCGGACGGGACCTCGCCGACACGCTCGACGCGCTGCGGGCGCAGCCCGGCGTGGCCGAGGTCCAGCCCGACCGGAAGAAATTCGCGCTCGCCATTCCCAACGACACCGACTTCCCGAACCAGTGGTTCTGGCAGTCGACCCAGGTCGCGGCGGTCAACATGGAGTCGGCGTGGGACCTAACCACCGGCTCCACGGGTACCGTGATTGCCGTCCTCGACACCGGCGTGCGCTTTGACCACCCGGACCTCGGTCGGGCGAGCGCGAACGGCCGCCTGCTCGCGGGCTATGACTTCGTGGGCCCGGATCCGGACGGCGGGTTCCGGACCGCGAACGACGGCGACGGCTGGGATGCCGATCCCTCCGATCCCGGCGACTGGATCAGCAAGACCGACACGACGCTCAGCACGTTCCAGAAGTGCTCCACGGCCAACAGCAGCTGGCACGGCACGCGGACCTCGGGCCTCATCGGCGCGCTCACGAACAACGGCCTCGGCATCGCCGGCGGAACCTGGAAACCCTGGCTGCTGCCGGTGCGGGTCCTCGGCAAGTGCGGCGGCTACGACTCGGACATCCAGGCCGCCATGCGCTGGGCCGCGGGACTCAGCGTGGCCGGCGTACCCGACAACAAATACCCGGCGAAGATCGAGAACCTGAGCCTCGGTGGCACGGGCGCCTGCGACAGCTTCTACCAGTCGGCGGTGAACGACGTCATTGCGCAGGGCACCGTGATCGTCGTCTCCGCTGGCAACGACGGCACCGCCGTCGCGTCGCCCGCCAACTGCCAGGGGGTCGTGGCCGTCGCGGGTCTGCGCCATGTCGGCACCAAGGTCGGCTACAGCGACCTCGGGCCCGAAATCACGCTCGGCGCACCCGCGGGTAACTGCGGCGATGGCTACGTGGCCGGTGGCTCGTGCGTTTACTCGATCGACACCACCACGAACCTCGGCACCACGACGCCGGGCACGAACGCTTACACCGACCAGGTCAACTACAACCTCGGCACCAGCTTCTCGGCGCCGATCGTCAGCGCCATCGCGGGCCTCATGCACTCGGTCAACGGCAACCTGACCCCGGCCCAGTTCGTCGCGCGCCTGCAGGAGGGCGCCGCGCCGTACCCGACCGTGTCGGCCGACGCGACGGGCGCCCAGCCGCCGATGTGCCTCGATCCCGCCGTGGCCGGTGCCGCCCAGAACAGCGAGTGCATCTGCACGACCGCGGTCTGTGGCGCGGGCATGGCCAATGCGCCGGGTGCACTCAAGGCCGCCGCGCGGCCCATTGCCGCGGTCGCGGTGCCAACCCTCGTGAGCAGCGGCAGCACGGTGACGCTCAATGCCGCCGGCAGTGCCGCTGCCTGCGGCCACACGATCGCGAGCTACGCGTGGTCCGTGACCGCGGGCAGCGCGGCGCTGTCGGCCACGGCCGGCGCGACCACCTCGCTCACCGCACCGACGAGCGGCACCGTGACCGTCCGCCTCGTCGTGACCGACGAAGCCGGCAAATCCGACACGGCCGACGTCACGGTCTCGGCCACGGGCGCGGCAACGAGCGCGCCGTCCGCGGCAGGTCACGCCGCCTGCCCGGCGAGCATCAACCCGAACCCGCCACCGCCGTCGACACCGTCCTCGACCGGCCAGACGGGTGGCGGAGGCGGTGGTGGCGCGCTGTCCTGGATTGAGTTCGGGCTGCTGGGCGCCCTCGCCGTCGGGCGGCGTGCCCTGGCCGGTGGCGGCGTGCGCCCTACAGCCCCCAGGTAACGTCCTTGGCCGCGGACTCGGCGCAGTCCAGCAGTTCGAAAAAGGGTACCAGCCGGCGCGCGAGGGGCACCGCCGGCGGGGCCTCGGCGTCGTCCTCGTCGCCACCGGCCCGCTGACCCGCGGCCGCCGCGTGTTCGTCGGCGACGGCTTGTCGCAGCCGGTTGCGCACGGCGGCGATGTCGGTGTACGGAATGACGCCCTGCGCCGCGACGGTACGCCCGGCGTGCCGCAGGATGTCCTCGCCCACCGCCCCGGTATAGGTGACGCTGGCACACGCACTCGAGGTGAAGACGTAGAGCATGGTTTCTCCGGTTTGGGCCGCCGCCGGGGCCGCTTTTGCTGCAACGCTACATCATACGGGTCGCGCATGGGATCATAGGGGCATGAAAAGCTCCTCCGACCGCGCCGCCGCCAAGTCCCTCGCCCCGCTGCGCAGCCTGCTGCCGTTTCTGGCGCCGTACCGGGCCCGTCTCATCGCCGCGCTGATCTCGCTCGTGGTGGCTGCCGCCGCCATGCTCGCGCTGCCGGTCGCGCTGCGCCAGGTCATTGACCGGGCACTGAAGGCCAAGGACCCGGCCACGATCAATATCTACTTCGCCGGGTTCCTGGGCGCCGCGGTCGTGTTCGGCGTCTTCGCGGCCCTGCGTTTCTACCTCGTGAGCTCGCTCGGCGAACGGGTCATCGCGGATATCCGCACCCGGGTCTACGCGCGCGTCATCCGCATGGACCCGACCTTCTTCGAGGTGACCCGCACCGGCGAGGTGCTGTCGCGACTGACCACCGACACCACCCTGGTGCAGGCCATCGCCGGGGTGAACCTCTCCATCACGCTGCGCTCAATCCTGAACGGTGCCGGCGCGCTGACGATGCTCGCCCTGACGAGCCCGCAGCTGACCGGCGTCATCGTGCTCATGATCCCGGTGATCGTCCTGCCGCTGATCACGATGGCGCGCCGGCTGCGCGGCCTGTCGCGCGACTCGCAGGACCGGGTCGCCGACACCAGTGCGCTCGCCGACGAGACGCTGAACGCCATGCAGACGGTGCAGGCCTTCACGCTCGAGGACCTGCAGACGCGCCGCTACGCCGACGCTGTCGAGAGCGGCTACGAGACGGCACGCCGGCGGATCCGGGTGCGGGCGGCCCTGA
>CAITAM010000508.1 GCA_903890265.1 uncultured Pseudomonadota bacterium
GAGGCCGCGGCGCTCGTGGCGCCGCCGGCCATGGCGGTCGTGAGCGGCGCCCCGCTCAAGGCGGCCCGCTGACCGGCCGCTGGCCGAGCGACGCGCCGAACGGGCGGTCGTTCAGCGTGACCTCGCCGCCGCGCAGGCGCAGCGTCGTCGTCGTGCGGCCGCTCTCGCGCCGCACGGCGCCGTCGGTCGCGAGTGCGGCAAGCTCGGCCTCGAGCGCTGCCGCCCCGCCCGGCAGGTACTTCAGTGCGCCGTCGTCGACGTAGACCTCGAACTCGCCGTCGGCTTTTTTCATGGCCGCGAGCGGCAGCGCGAGATCACCGAGGTCCAGTCCCGGCAGGCGCACGGCACCCTTGATCTCGGCGCGCCCGGCCTCGCCCTGCAGCGCCGCGCGCTCGAGCCGAAGCTCCGGCGCCTTCGCCATCAGGTCCCTGAACAGCGTGCCGAGCGCCTCGCGCACCGCGGCCGCGCGGGCCTCGTGGCTGAGGCTCGTGTCCTTGTTCTGCGCCGCGAGCGTGTCAGCGAAGCGATTGAGCGCCGCGATGTCGAGGTGGTTGAACGACAGGTCGACGACGGCGGACTGGAGACTGAGCGTCGGCGTCTGCACCGCGCCGACGGCGACGCTGTAGCGGTAGTTCATCGTGCCGTCGAGGCTCTTGGACTGGACCCGGCTGTCGAGCCCCGTGACGCGCCCCTCGGTCTTGCCACCGGCAGTCGTCGCGCTGAGCTCGGCGATGGCGCAGCGCGCTTCACCGTCGTACAGCGAGCCCTGCACGCGGGTCTGGCGGCTCGTCAGCGTGAGTCCGGTGAGCTCCGCCCGGTCGCCATTCGGGCGCACGAACGTGAGGCGCGGCAGGCCGCCGTCCGCGGTGATGCTCGCGCCGCCCTGCGGCAGGTGCTGCACGAAGCGGAACCCCGCCGAATCGAGCGTGCCGGTACCGACGTCCAGCGGCGCCCTGAACTTCGGGCTGGACAGCGTCACCGTGCGGCCGCCGAAGTAGCCGCTGCAGACCGACAGCACCAGCGGATCGTCGTCACCGAAGGCGGGCTTGAGCGTACGGCGTACCGCGTCGCTGAGATCGACCGTGATGTCGGTGCGCGCGACGCCGAAGCAGCCGAAGCCCGCGACGGGTCCGTGGTGGATCACCCCGCGCACCGTGATGAGCGCGTCCTGGCCGAGCCCCGGCGCGGCGCCGGCATCGACCGCCACGTTCGCCTCGAAGGTCGAGCGGTACCAGCCGCGGCGCAGGTGATGGTAGACGATGCGAAGCGTGGCCGGCAGCTCGGCGCCGCTCGCCAGTTCCGCACTGGCCGCGGCGTCCGCGAAGCGCCCGTTGACGTAGGCGAGACCGGGATACAGCGGAATGAGCAGCAGGGCGGCAAGGCCGGCGTACAGGGCGACACGGGCAAGGGCTTT
The DNA here is from genome assembly GCA_903890265.1 of uncultured Pseudomonadota bacterium. Classification (GTDB taxonomy): domain Bacteria; phylum Pseudomonadota; class Gammaproteobacteria; order Steroidobacterales; family Steroidobacteraceae; genus CAIKMS01. Next base: position 1,415 of record CAITAM010000508.1, read on the forward strand.
CTTCACATCGACTCCGGCAGTGTGGTCGGGCGGGTTATTGGGCTGAATTGTCGGGCTGAGTGGTCGGGCTGAGTGGTCGGGCTGAGTTGTCGGGCTGAGTTGTCGGGCGGGAGCGTCCTGGCATCGCCGGCACGGCGCGTCACCGCGCGGTCGCGCTCAGGGTGTCAGGTAGCGCACGTAGGCGACCTTGAGTGTTTCGTCGTAGCCTGCCGGCACGAGGCGGTTGTCGCCGTTGGTGATGCCGGCGTTGCCACCGATGGCGAGGTTGAGGATGAGGTAGTACGCGCGCCGGCTCACGCCGTACGGCCAGACCGTGCCGGCGGGCGCGCCGGGCGAGGCCGGATCGGTCGGCGTGCAGGCGAGCAAGGCCCGGCTGCAGGTCATGACCACGGCGTCGTCCACCGCGAAGGCGATGACGTCGGCGGTCCACTGCAGCTGGTAGAGGTGGTAGGCGGCAACGCCGGTCGCCGGGTACACGCGGACGAACTCGTAGGTGTCGCTGTTGCCGGCGCCGTTCGGCCGTGGCTGGTGCAGGGTGCTCTGGATCACGCCGTTCGGGGGCGACGCGTAGCGCCAGAGGTACTCGGCAAGGTCGAGTTCGCCGCCGGCCGGCCAGACCGGCTGCAGGCCAAGCTGCCCGGTGGTCGGCGGGAACGCCGCCCCCGGTGACTGGCCGGGCAGCAGCCAGATCGCCGGCCACGAGCCGGTGGCCGAGGGCAACTGCGCACGCACCTCGAGCAAGCCCGGTTGGCCGAGATCGACCGTCGCGAGCGAGGTCAGGCGCGCCGAGGAGTAGGCGCAGGCCGCCTGGCTGTCGCCGCAGCCGTGACCGGCGACGCTCGCATCGGCCTTGCCGTGGATCGCGAGCGCGCCGTTCTCGACCGTTGCGTTCGCCGGCAGGTAGTACTCGGCCTCGTTGTTGCCCCAGCCCGTCACGCCGTACTCGGCGCCGTTGCCGCTCAGCCCCGCCCACAGCGCGCTGTTCGGACTGCCGGGCGCGTCGTGGGTGAAATCGTCCTGCCAGACGACGGTGCCGAACGCCGCGGACAGTCCGGAGGGCGGGATGGCCGGCGTGCAGCCGATCACGACGCCCGTCACGTTGCTGCTGCCGACCGTGCCCGTGCCACCGCTCACGGTGCAGGCGAGCCCCGTCGGTGCGGCGGCGACCGCCACGGCATAGGACGCCCCGGCGGTCAGCGCGGTCGGGAAGGTAAAGGCCCCGTTGCCCGTCGCGGTCAGGCGGTCGGTCGCGTTGTTGGTGAGCAGCAGCGCCTGACCGGCCGGCAGCCCGCTCAGTGTGCCGCCGACGGTCAGCGCGGACGGCGAGCAGCTGACCGCGACGCCAGCCACGTCGGCACCGGCCACGGTGCCGCTGCCGCCACTGACGGTGCAGTTGGCGCCGCTCGGCGGCGTGCCGACCGACACCGCGTAGGCGCTACCGCCGGCGAGTCGGGTCGCGAACGTGAACGAACCGTTCGCCGTCACGGTGAGCGGATCGCCCCCGGCGTTCAGCAGCGTGACGGCCGCGCCTGCCGGCAGACCGCTCAGCGTGCCGCCGAGCGCGTAGCTCGGCGGCGGTACGGCGATCGGCGTGCAGGTCACGGCGACGTTGGTGACGTTGGCGGCGGCGACCGTGCCGCTGCCGTTCGCGACGGTGCAGGTCTGCCCGGCCGCGGCGGTCACGACGCGCACCGTGTAGGCCGCGCCCTGGGCCAACGTGCCCGGCAGCACGAACGCCCCGTTGGCACCGAGCGTCAGGCGTTCGCCGGCGGCCGTGCCAAGGGTGAGCGAGGTGGCCGCCGCGAGACCCGAGAGGGTGCCACCGAGCGTGTAGGTCACTGCCGCCGGCGGCACGGTAACCGGCGGTGCGCTGGCACTGCCACCGCCGCCGCAGGCGGCGAGCAGCAGGCAGGCGGCGAACGGACCACTGGCGCGCGGGAGACGGTGCATCGGAGAGGCCTTGGGCCCGCGGCAGACCACGGTTGGGAAGACGACGGCCCCGACCATAGCCCGCCCTGCGCCGGCCGGCCACCGTCGCGCGCCCAATCTGTCGAGCAGGTCCCAGTGCCGCGCGTCGCGCGCCCGCGTGCGACGGGCAGCGCCCGGCACAGCGCCTAGGGCAGCGTTGCGGTCAGGATGGCGTGCTCGAAGGAATCGACGATCGCGAGCGACACGTGCGAACTGCCGGGCGCGGACAGGAGCGCGAGCCCCGACGGCCCGTTGACCCGCGCCGGCAGCCCGCCGGGCACGGTCGCGATCGGCAGCGTGGCACTGCCGATCACCGGGGTCACGACGCCCGCGAGCGTCACCTGGTTCACCGTCGAGTAATTGCGATCCGACACGTACAGGTTGCCGTCCCCGGCGAGCACGATGCCCTGGATCGCGCCCTGCCCGGCCTTGCTCGCGATCGTCGTCAGCGTGCCGCCGGCGGCCGGCAGCGAGTAGACGGTGCCGGAGCGCGCGCCGATGTAGAGCGTGCCGGACGGCGCGAGCGTGATCGCCGAACCGTCCGGCAGCGACGCGAGCGTCGAGACCGTGCCGTCCGGGGCGATCTTGCGCACGCCGTTCTGGTCCGTCACGTACAGCGCGCCGGACGAATCGATCGCCACCGCGTTGGGATTGAGGAGCGTGCCCGCGGCGCCGTTGGCGCTGCCCGGCGTGCCGATCAGCCCGCCGGCGTTCGACACGACACCGGCCGGCGTGACCTTGCGGATCACGGCGTTCTGGCTGTCGGCCACATAGAGGTTGCCGGCGCTGTCGATCGTCAGGCCGAGCGGCAGGTTGAACTGCGCCGTCGTGCCGGGCCCGCTCAGGATCCCGGACACCCCGGGCGTGCCGGCGAGCGTGCTGACGACGCCCGCGGCGGTGATCTTGCGCACGGTGTGGTTGTTCGAGTCGGTGACGTAGAGGTTGCCCTGCGCGTCGGCGGCGACGCCGAACGGGTAGCGGAACGTGGCCGCACTCGCCGCCCCGTCCGTGCTGCCGGCGTGCGGCTTCTGCCCCACCACCGTCGTGACGTTGCCGTTCGGGTCGATCTTGCGCACGAGCGCGTTCAGGTAATCGGCGACGTAGACGTTGCCCGCGCCGTCGGCGACCGCACCCGCCGGCCCCCAGAACGTGGCCGTGCCGCCCGGCCCGTCGGCCGACCCCGCCACGCCCGCGGTGCCGGCAACGGTCTGCACCGTGCCGCCGGCGCTCACCGTGCGCAGCGTGTTGTGGCAGTAGTCGGTCACGATCGTGGCACCCGTCGCGCGTGTCGCGATCCCGTAGGCGCCGGACGCCGCGGCCTCGGGCTCGGGACCGGGAACCGGTCGCACGCAGCCGAACTGCGCGGCGTTGCCCGTGCCGTCGGCACTGCCCGGCGAGCCGTTGCCGGCGATCGTACTGACCGCCCCGCCGGTGGTCACCGACTGCACGACGGTGTCGGCGGCCACGTACAGGTTCAGGCTGCTGTCGAGCGCGAGGCCGCTCACGTAGAGCGCTGCCGTGACGAACGGCGACACCGCCCCGCCCTGGACCTCCAGTCCGCCCTGCACCTTGACGATCGCACCCGAGCAGGCGTCGCCGACGTAGAGCACGCTGCCCGCGATCGCGAGCGACGACGGGCAGCTGCCGGTGAGCGCGGCGTAGCTCGTCGACACCCCGCTCGGATCGACGCGCCAGAGGTTCGTCGAGAAGTCCGTGACGTAGACATCGCCAGCGGCGTCGGTCGTCAGCGCCGTGGGGTAGCAGAAGCGCGCCGCGCTGCCGGTGCCGGCGGCGCCGCCGCAGTCGCGCGGCGACCCGGCGAGCGTCGACACGGTGCCGCCCGGCGTGACCTTGCGGATCGCGTTGTAGTCGGCGACGTAGAGATTGCCGGAGGCGTCGAGCGCCACGCCGACCGGACCCCAGAGCCGTGCCACCGCGGCATCGCCGTCGACGTAGCCCTCGCCGCCCAGCTGACCGGCGAGGACCGCGACACCGGTGACGCGCAGCGCCGCACTCGTGCTCGTGACGCTGCCGCCAGCATTGCTCGCGACGACCGTGTAGCTGTCGCCGTTGTTCGCGGTCGTGGTCGTGAACGCGTAGCTCGCGCCCGTCGCGCCCGCGATCGCCGCGCCGTTGCGTTGCCACTGGTAGGCCGTCGCGCCGCTCGCGGTCACGCTGAAGGACGCCGACGCGCCGGCGTTGACGGTCTGCGCCGCCGGCTGCGCCGAAATCGTCGGCGCGGGTGGCGGTGGC
>CAITAM010000509.1 GCA_903890265.1 uncultured Pseudomonadota bacterium
AAAAAGGCACCACCGACGTGGAAGAGAGCAAGGTAACGCCCGTCCACCTCGCGCACCAGGTGGCCGGCAGAGATCACGTCAACGGCGCGGCAGGCCGCCATCCAGGCGCCCGCCATCTCAGTACATGCCCGTCTGCAGGCGCGCGGCTTCGGACATGTTCTCGCGCGACCAGGGTGGCTCGAACACGAGGTCGACGTCTGCGGCGGTCACGGTCGGCACCATCAGGATCTTCTCCCGCACGTCCGCGACCAGCGTTTCGCCCATGCCGCAGCCCGGCGCCGTCAGCGTCATGGTCACGGCCGCCCGGCGCGTGCCGTCCTCGGCCTTGCTGAGCTCGCAGCGGTAGATGAGCCCGAGTTCCACGACGTTGATCGGAATCTCCGGGTCGTAGCAGGTCTTCAGCTGCTCCCAGACGAGGTGCTCGACGTCCTCGTCCGTCGCGTCAGGCGGCAGCTCGAGCCGGGCCGGCGGCTCGTGGCCGATCGCGTCGGCGTCGGCGCCGGCAATGCGAAACAGGTTGCCCTCGACGTAGACCGTGAAGCTGCCGCCGAGGGCCTGCGTCAGGTAGCCGACGCTGCCCGTGCGCAGCTTCACCTCGATGCCGGCCGGCACGAGCACGGCGCGCACGTCACGCGTGACCACGATCGGATCGTTCTGGGACTGGCGCATCGTCTTCGTCTACTCGGTGGTGATGGGTTTGGTGGCGTCGCTGGCGAGCGCTGCGTTCAGCGTGTGCCAGCACAGGCTCGCGCATTTGACGCGGGCCGGGAACTCGCGCACGCCGGACAGCGCCGCGAGCTTGCCGAGCGACGGGTCGGTGGGCGCCTCCTGCTCGGTGAGCAGGGCGTGGACGCGCGTGTAGAGTGCCTCGACCTCGGCGGTGCTCTTGCCACGGACGGCCTCGGTCATGAGCGACGCCGAGGCGACCGAGATGGCGCAGCCCTTGCCCTCGAAGCGCAGGTCCGTGACTCGGTCGTCCGCCACGGTGACGTATACCTCGAGGCGGTCGCCGCACAGCGGGTTGTGCCCGGTGGCGCGCCGCGCCGGCGGGGCGAGCACGCCGAAGTTCCGCGGGTTGCGGTTGTGGTCAAGGATGACGTCCCGGTACAGGTCGCGTATTTCCATGGCGTCAGCGCAGCAGTCGGCAGGCGTCAACCACGGCCGCGGCCAGCCGGCTGATTTCGTCCCGGGTGTTGTAGAACGAGAACGACGCGCGCGCCGTGGCCGGCAACCCGAAGAAGTCCATCACCGGCATGGCGCAGTGGTGGCCGGTACGGATCGCGATGCCCTCCTGGTCGAGGATCGTGCCGAGGTCGTGCGGGTGCACGCCGTCGACGACGAAGGACACGAGGCTCGCCTTGTCCGCCGCGGTACCGACGATGCGCAGCCCGTCGATGGCGGACAGCTCCTCGGTGGCATGCAGCAGCAGCTCGTGCTCCCAGGCGGCGATCCGCGGCAGTCCGAGCGAGGTCACGTAGTCGATCGCGGCACCGAGGCCGACGGCGCCTGCGATGTTCGGCGTGCCGGCCTCGAAGCGGAACGGCAGCTCGTTGTAGGTGGTCCCCTCGAAGCTGACGGACAGGATCATGTCGCCACCTCCCTGCCAGGGCGGCATCGCGGCGAGCAGCGCTTCGCGGGCGTAGAGAATGCCGATGCCCGTCGGGCCGTAGAGCTTGTGGCCGGAGAAGGCGTAGAAATCGCAGCCGAGCGCCTGGACGTCGACCGGAATGTGCGGCACGGCCTGCGCCCCGTCGATGAGCACCGGCACGCCGTGCCGGTGGGCAATGTCGATGCACTCACGGACCGGCAGCACCGACCCGAGGGCGTTCGAGACGTGCGACAGCGCGACGAGGCGGGTGCGCGCACTGAACAGCGCGGCGTAGGCCTCGATCTCGAGCTCGCCGGCCTGGCTGATGGGCGCGACCACGAGCTTTGCGCCGGTGCGTTCGCAGGCGAGCTGCCAGGGCACGATGTTCGCGTGGTGCTCGAGGCGCGAGACGATGATCTCGTCGCCCGCCTTCAGGTTCGGGACGGCGAAGGACTGCGCGACGAGATTGATCGCTTCCGTCGTGCCGCGCACGAACACGATCTCCTTCGTCGAGCGGGCGTTGAGGAAATGGCGGACCTTTTCGCGCGCGCCCTCGTACGCGTCGGTCGCGACCTGGGACAGGTGGTGCACGCCACGGTGCACGTTGGCGTGCAGGTGTTCGGCGTAGTAGCGCTCGGCGTCCAGCACCGCGCGCGGGCGCTGCGACGAGGCACCGTTATCGAGGTACGCGAGCGGCTTGCCGTGGACCTTGGTCGACAGGATCGGGAAGTCGGCGCGGATCCTCTCCACGTCGAGCGGCAGGCGGTCGGTCGGGACGGAGACGGCGGTGTTCATGCGATGAAGTCCCTCAGCAGAGTCGCGTCCGGGAGAAGCCCGACGATGCGCGCCCCGAGCAGCGTACGCAGCGGCACGAGCGGCACGCCCCGGATGACGTCCGCGGCGAAGGCGTAGGTCAGCAGGCCCCGTGCCGTCGCCTCGTCGATGCCCCGCGAGCGCAGGTAAAACAGCATGTCCGTGTCGAGCGTCCCGGTGGTGGCGCCGTGGCTCGCCGTGACGTCGTCGGTGTGGATCTCGAGTTGCGGACGCGTGTCGATTTCGGCATCGGTCGCGAGCAGGAGGTTGCGGCTGGACTGGCGCGACGCCGCACCGCGCGCGCCGGCCGCGACGATGACCTTGCCATCGTAGCTCGCCCGTGCGCCGCCGCCGGCGATGGCGCGGTAGGTCTGGCTCGAGCGCGTGTCCGGTGCCTCGTGGTGCACGATCGTGCGCACGTGTGCCGCGCGACCGGCATCGGCCATCAGAAGCCCGGTGAGCTCCGCGGCGGCACCCGCACCCGTTAACGCGACGCGAAGGTCGAGGCGCGAAAACCCGGCCCGCAGCCCGTAGGAGTGCTGCTCGTAGGTCGCGCGCGGCCCGACCTCGACCCGCGACTCGTCGAGCAGCACAAGGTCCGGGGCCGCGTCGTCGAGCCGCACGTGCGAGAGATGGGCGTCGGCGGCCAGGATCAGGTTGCTGACGGCAAGCGTCGTCGCCTTGCCGTCCGCGGGCGCGCGGTGTTCCTCGACGAGCGTGAGCCGCGCGCCCACGCCCAGCGTCAGCGACAGGCGCGGGTACTGTGCGCCCTTACCTGACAAGTAGATGAGATGCAGCGGCTGCCGCGGGCGAGCGCCGTCCGCGAGACGGACGACGACGCCCGTACCGGCCATGGCCGCCGCCCAGAGGCAGAGCCGCTCGTCCGGCGAGTCGCCCGGCATGACGAGGCCCGCGCTCTCGGGCGCGCCGGTCGCGGCCAGCGTCGCCAGCGGCACGAGTTCAATGCCGTCGCGCGCCAGCGCTGCCGCATCGGCGGCAACGGCACCCGCCGGGCCGATCACGACCGTGTGCGCGCCGGGCCCCACCGACGACGAGCTGTCGACCGGCGCCGCCGGCACCGCGGCCGCTGCCGCGGGGCGCAGGTCACGCCGCTCCAGCACGCGCAGGTTGGCGTACTTGAAGCCGTCGTCGCGCGGCGTGGGCAGGCCGAGCGTCGTCAGGCGGGCGAGCGCTGCCTGCCGAAATGCCTGCCAGCCGGGACCGGCAGCGGCTGGTGCTTCGCCGAGCGCGAGCAGCGCAGCGGACGGACGCAGCGCGGTCGTCATGCCGCCGCTTCCTCGAGCACCCAGTCGTAGCCGCGCCGCTCGAGCTCGAGCGCAAGCGTCCGGTCACCGGACTTGATGATGCGGCCGTTGGCCAGCACGTGCACGAAATCGGGCGTGATGTGCTCGAGCAGCCGCTGGTAATGCGTGACCAGCACGATCGAGCGGTCGGGCGCCCGCAGCGTGTTCACGCCATCAGCCACGATCTTGAGCGCGTCGATGTCAAGGCCCGAGTCGGTCTCGTCCAGCACGGCGAGGGTGGGCTCGAGGGTGAGCATCTGCAGGATCTCGTTGCGTTTCTTCTCGCCGCCGGAAAAGCCCTCGTTGACGGCGCGCGACAGGAAGCTTTCGTCCATGCGCATCACCCGCATCTTGTCCTTGACGAGGGTGAGGAAATCAAACGCGTCGAGTTCCGCCAGGCCGTGCGACTTGCGCTTCGCGTTGAGCGCGGCCTTGAGGAGATAGACGTTATTAACGCCCGGGATCTCGACCGGGTACTGGAAGCCGAGGAAGAAGCCGCGCCGGGCCCGCTCCTCCGGTGCCAGCGGCAAGAGGTCCTCGCCCTCAAACCGGACGGTACCTCGCGTCACCTCGTACTCGGGACGGCCGGCAATGATCTGCGACAGCGTGCTCTTGCCCGAGCCGTTCGGCCCCATGATGGCGTGCACCTCGCCGCGGCCGATCGTCAGGTTCAGTCCCTTCAGGACGGCGCGGTCCTTGATCCGCGCGTGCAGGTCGCGGATCTCGAGCAGCGGTGCGGTCGAGGGGGCTTCGGCGTGACTGGTCATGGTTTCCTCTGGTGGTGGTGCGGTCAACCGACCGCACCCTCGAGACTGACGGCGAGCAGGTTCTGCGCCTCGACCGCAAATTCCATCGGCAGCTCCTTGAACACCGCCTTGCAGAAGCCGCTGACGATCATGTTGACCGCGTCCTCGGCGCTGATGCCACGGGCCCGCAGGTAGAAGAGCTGGTCCTCGCCGATGCGGGACGTCGTCGCCTCGTGCTCGACGATGGCGCCGGGGTTGCGAACCTCGACGTAGGGGAACGTGTGCGCGCCGCAGTCCGGGCCCATCAGCAGCGAGTCGCACTGCGTGAAGTTGCGCGCGCCCTCGGCGCCCGGCTGGATGCTGACGAGGCCGCGGTAGGAGGACTGGGCCCGGCCGGCCGAAATGCCCTTGGCGACGATCGAACTCTTGGTGTGGCGGCCGACGTGGATCATCTTCGTGCCGGTGTCCGCCTGCTGCCGGTGATTGGTGACGGCCACCGAATAGAACTCGCCACTCGAGTGATCGCCAAGCAGCACGCAGCTCGGGTACTTCCACGTGATGGCAGAGCCCGTCTCGACCTGCGTCCAGGAAATGTGCGAGCGCGCACCGCGGCATTCGCCGCGCTTGGTGACGAAGTTGTAGATGCCGCCGACGCCGTTCTCGTCACCGGGATACCAGTTCTGCACGGTCGAATACTTGATCGACGCGTCATCGAGCGCCACCAGCTCGACGACCGCAGCATGCAGCTGGTTCTCGTCCCGCTTGGGCGCCGTGCAGCCCTCGAGGTACGACACGTGGGCGCCCTCCGCGGCGATGATCAGGGTCCGCTCGAACTGGCCGGTGTTCGCGGCATTGATGCGAAAGTAGGTCGACAGCTCCATCGGGCAGCGGACGCCCTTCGGCACGTAGACGAAGGAGCCGTCGGTGAACACGGCCGAGTTCAGGGCCGCGTAGTAGTTGTCGGCCGGTGGCACGACGGTGCCGAGGTACTGCTCGACGAGTTCCGGGTGGTTGTGCACGGCCTCGGAAAAGCTGCAGAAGATCACGCCGGCCTTGGCGAGGCGGTCCTTGAAGGTCGTCGCCACCGATACCGAATCGAACACGGCGTCAACCGCCACGCCCGCGAGGCGCGCCCGCTCGTGCAGCGGAATACCGAGCTTGTCATACGTCTCGAGCAGCTTCGGGTCCACCTCGTCCAGGCTCTTCGGCGCGTTGGCGTTGGTCTTCGGCGCCGAGTAGTAGCTGATCGACTGGTAATCGACCGGCGGGTAGTCGACGTAGGCCCAGTGCGGCTCCGTCATCGTCAGCCAGTGGCGGTACGCGCGCAGCCGCCAGTCGAGCAGGAACTGCGGCTCGCCCTTCTTGCGCGAGATGAAGGCAATGACGTCTTCGTTGAGGCCCGGCGCCACGGTGTCCGATTCGATATCCGTGACGAACCCGTGCCGGTACTTCTGGCCAATGAGGGACTCGAGATCGTCGGCTTTGCTGGACATGGGATTTCCTTCAGGCCCGCGCGCGCCAGACGAGCGGAGTCTCGGCGCCGGGCGCAAGTTTCAGGGCCGAGACACCGACGGGCGCCTCGCCGGTGAGCTGGGCCAGGGTCACCTCGGCGAGGGCCTGGCGGATGGCGAGGCTGACACGCTGCCAGCTGCCGCTGACGCGGCAGGACTTGCCAATGCCGCAGTGGTTGTCGTGCGAGGCGCACTCCGTGAGCGCGACCGGCCCCTCGACGGCATCGATGATGTCCGCCGCCGTGATGCGGTGCGCGTCGCGCCCGAGGGTGTAACCGCCGCGGGCACCGCGGCTCGAGGTCACGAGCCCGGCGCGCTGCAGTTCCTTCAGCACCTTGGCGAC
>CAITAM010000510.1 GCA_903890265.1 uncultured Pseudomonadota bacterium
CCGATGTCGAGGATCATGTCATCGGCAGCAACGTCGGCCACGGCCTTGACGTCAGCTTCGGCCGAAGCCGAAAACTCCTTCGCCACGACGACGTCGGTGGGCAGCGGTACCTCGATCCCTTTCGCCGCGGCGTGCTCGAGGAGGCGCCGCGCGATATCCAGCATGTCGGGTTCTGCCAGCGACTTGCCGATGGGAAAACCCTTCGCCAGCAGGAACGTGTTGGCAATGCCGCCACCCACGATCAGCCGGTCGACCTTCGCCAGCAGCGACTCGAGCACCGTCAGCTTGGTCGAGACCTTGGAGCCGGCGACGATGGCGAGCATCGGTCGCGCGGGCTTATCGAGCGCGGTCTGCAATGCCGACAGCTCCTGCGAGAGGAGCGGCCCCGCGCAGGCCACCGGGGCGAAGCGGGCGACACCGTGGGTGCTGGCCTCGGCGCGATGCGCCGTGCCAAAGGCATCCATTACGTAGATGTCGCAGAGTGCCGCAAGGCGGCGCGACAGCGTCTCGTCGTCCTTTTTCTCGCCGACGTTGAAGCGCACGTTCTCGCACAGGACCGCACTGCCGGCCTCCACGTCGACGCCGTCCAGCCAGTTGCTCACCAGGGGAACCCGGCGTCCGAGCATCTCCGACAGCCGTGTCGCCACGACCGCGAGGGAATTCGCGGCATCCGGGGCGCCCTCCGTGGGCCGACCGAGATGCGAGAGGATCATGACCTTTGCGCCCGCGTCGAGCGCAAGCTTGATCGTCGGGAGCGACGCCCGGATCCGGGCGTCGCTTGAAATCGCGCCATCGACCAGCGGTACGTTCAGATCTTCACGGATCAATACACGCTTGCCCCGCAGATCGAGGTCCTGCATGCGAATGACGCCGAGACCGCCCATCTTCACTTGGCCTTCGACCACGCCAGGGTCGTGTCGATCATTCGATTGGAGAAACCCCACTCGTTGTCGTACCACGCGCAGACCTTGACGAGCGTGCCGTCAATGACTTTCGTCAGCGTGGCATCGTAGGTCGAGGACGCCGGATCGTGGTTGAAGTCCACCGACACCAGGGGACCGTCGCTGTAGGCGAGTACGCCCTTGAGCGGGCCGTCCGCGGCGGCCCGAAGCACCGCGTTGATTTCATCGACGGTCGTCGCACGCTTGGCGGTGAAGGTCAGGTCAACCATCGAGACATTGATGGTCGGCACGCGCACGGCAAAGCCGTCCAGCTTGCCCTTGAGCTCCGGCAGCACGAGGCCCACGGCCGCCGCGGCACCGGTCTTGGTCGGAATCATCGACATCGTGGCCGAGCGGGCCCGGCGCAGGTCCTTGTGGAAAACGTCGGTGAGAACCTGATCGTTGGTGTAGGAGTGGATGGTGGTCATGATGCCAGCGACGACGCCGATGCTCTGGTGCAGCGGGTGCACGAGCGGTGCGAGGCAGTTGGTCGTGCAGGAGGCGTTCGAAATCACCGACATGGCCGACGTCAGCGTGTGGTGGTTCACGCCGTAGACGATCGTGGCATCGGCTGCGCCGTCGGCGGGAGCCGAAATAACGACCTTCTTCGCGCCCGCCTCGATGTGCTTACCTGCTTTTTCCTTGCTGGTGAAAAGACCCGTACATTCGAGGACGTAGTCGACTCCGAGCGAACCCCAGGGGAGCTTCGCCGGGTCACGCTCGGCGAGTACACGGATGCGATCGCCGTTGACCACCATCGAGTCGCCTTCGACATGGACCTCACCGCGGAACCTGCCGTGCACGGTGTCAAATCGGGTGAGGTGCGCATTCGTCTGGGCATCACCGAGATCGTTGATGGCCACGATGCTGATGTCGCCGCGCTGGTGGTGCTCGTAGAGCGCCCGCAGCGTGTTGCGACCGATGCGTCCGTATCCGTTGATGCCGACCTTAATCGTCATGTCATACCTCTGTTGATGGACTGGCCCCGTGTTTCAGCGGGCGCCGGTCAGTAGTTCATGGGCAATCCGGACCACGTTCTCCGGCACGAAGCCGAAGTGCGCGAAGAGTTCCTTGGCGGGCGCCGAGCGGCCGAACTGGTCGATGCCAAGGACCCGCCCGCGAGCGCCGACGTAGCGCCACCAGCCGTCGCTGACGCCCGCTTCGATCGCAATGCACGGCACACCCCGCGGCAGGACAGAATCACGCCAGGCCTGATCCTGGCGATCAAACACGCTGGTCGATGGCATCGATACGACGCGGGTCGCAATGCCCGCGCTCTCGAGGCTGGCCCGCGCCGCCATGGCGACAGCGACCTCGGACCCGGTGGCGATCAGCACCATTTCGGCGGTCGCCGACGCCTCGGCAAGCACGTACCCGCCGCGCCTCACCTGCGCCACGGTGTGCTCATCGCGCGGCTGCGCCGGCAGACCCTGCCGGCTGAGCGCAAGACACGTCGGGCCGTCCTGCCGACCGATGGCATCGAGCCACGCCACGTAGGTTTCGACCGCATCGCACGGGCGCCATACCGTGACGTCCGGAATGATGCGCAGGCTCGCCAGATGCTCGATGGGCTGGTGCGTCGGCCCGTCCTCGCCAAGGCCGATCGAATCGTGGCTCAGGACGAAGATAGACCCGATCCGCATGAGCGCGGCCATGCGGATCGCATTGCGGGCGTAGTCTGAAAACACGAGGAACGTGCCGCCGTACGCTCGCAGCGCGCCGTGCAGCTCGAGACCGTTCATGATCGCGGCCATACCGAACTCGCGCACGCCGTAATGGACGTAATTGCCGGCCGGATCGGCCGATGACAGGACCCGCGAGCCGGCGTGCCAGGTGTTGTTCGACCCGGTCAGATCGGCGGAGCCGCCAATCAGCTCCGGGAGCTTCGGCGCAAAGGCGGTCAGCGCCGCCTGCGAGGAAGCGCGCGTTGCGGCATTGCCGCCGGCGGCCTGGACGAGCGCCAGCGTCGCTGCAGCCTCGGCCGCAAAGCCTTCGGGCAGGGCGCCGGCCTGGCGCCGCTCGAATTCGGCCGCGAGCTCCGGGTGAGCCGTCCGGTAGGCCTGGAACAGCTTCTTCCACTTCGATTCGGCACGCTTGCCCGCGGACCGAGCGTCCCAGCCCGCCCGGATGTCGTCCGGCACCTCGAAGGGCGGCGAGGCCCAGTCGAGAGCCTGCCGGGTGGCGGCAATCTCGGCAGCACCCAGCGCCTCGCCGTGCACCGATTTGGTGCCGGCCTTTGCCGGCGAACCGAAGCCGATGACGGTCTTGCAGCAGATGAGGGAGGGCTTCGCGGTCTCGCGCTGGGCCTTGCGGACGGCGCGCTTGATCGCTTCCGGGTCGTGCCCGTCCACACCCCGCACCACGTGCCAGCCGTAGGCCTCGAAACGTCTCGGCGTGTCGTCCGTGAACCAGCCTTCCGTTTTCCCGTCAATTGAGATGCCGTTGTCGTCGTAAAAGGCGATCAGCTTGCCAAGACCGAGCGTGCCAGCCAGTGAGCAGGCCTCGTGCGACACGCCCTCCATCAGGCAGCCGTCGCCGAGAAATACGTAGGTGCGATGGTCAACGACCGGGAACTCCGGCCGGTTGAAAGTCGCCGCCAGGTGCTTTTCCGCGAGCGCAAGGCCGACGGCGTTGGCCAGCCCCTGGCCGAGCGGGCCGGTCGTGGTCTCGATCCCGAGTGCCCGATCGCGCTCCGGGTGCCCGGCGGTGTGCGCCCCCATCTGCCGGAAGCGCCGCAGATCGTCCATCGTCAGCGGGTAGCCGCTCAGGTGCAGCAGGGCATACAGCAGCATCGAGCCGTGCCCGTTCGACAGCACGAAACGATCGCGGTCGACCCAGCGCGGGTTCGCCGGACTATGTTTAAGAAAGTCGTTCCAGAGCACCTCGGCGATGTCCGCCATGCCCATCGGCATACCGGGATGGCCTGAATTCGCGGCCTGAACCGCGTCCATACTTAGCGCGCGAATCGCGTTCGCGAGCTGCCGTCGTGTGGGCATGAATCCCCTTGCGAGCAAAGGTGGTTGGATCGGGTCGATTAATCCTGCATTGTCGCAGCCGCGTGGTTCCCGGGCAACGGCAATGAGGGCGGAATCCGCCTTAGATCAGGTATAGTGCTCGCCGGCCCCACCGGAGCCACGCCGGCGGTGGCACGGCACCGACCGGAATCCGATTCGGCGGGCGCCGCGAAGGCATCCGGGTGCGTGGGCAGTTCCCGCACCCGCTCCGACAGACAGCTTGCAGGAATACCAACACGATGAGCAGCGGCTCCTACCTATTTACCTCCGAGTCGGTATCTGAAGGTCATCCAGACAAGGTCGCCGACCAGATCTCAGACGCGGTGCTCGATGCGATTCTGACGCAGGACAAGTCCGCCCGAGTCGCCTGCGAGACCCTCGTCAAGACCGGCTGCGCGATCATCGCCGGCGAAATCACGACCACCGCGTGGGTCGATCTCGAGGCACTGGTACGCCGCACGGTCCTCAGGATCGGCTACGACTCGTCGGAGATGGGCTTCGATGGCGCGAGCTGTGCCGTCATCAACATCATCGGCAAGCAATCCCCGGACATTGCGCAGGGCGTCGACCGCAAAGATCCCCGCAAGCAGGGCGCCGGCGACCAAGGCCTTATGTTTGGTTATGCCTCGAACGAGACCGACGTGCTGATGCCGGCGCCGATCACCTTCGCGCATCGCCTCGTCAAGCGGCAGGCGGACGTCCGGCGCAACGGCGCCCTGCCCTGGCTGCGGCCGGATGCGAAGAGCCAGATCACCTTCCGCTACGAAAACGACAAGCCGGTCGCGATCGACGCCGTGGTGCTGTCGACCCAGCACTCGCCGGACGTTGGCATCCGCAAGCTGCGCGAGGGCGTCATGGAGGAAATCATCCTGCCGACGCTGCCGTCCGCCTGGCTGCACAAAAAGACCAAGTTCCACATCAACCCGACCGGCAACTTCGTGGTTGGCGGCCCGGTGGGTGACTGCGGCCTGACCGGCCGCAAGATCATCGTCGACACCTACGGCGGCTTCGCCCGGCACGGCGGCGGCGCCTTCTCCGGCAAGGATCCGAGCAAGGTCGACCGGTCCGCGGCCTACGCCGCCCGCTACGTTGCCAAGAACATCGTCGCCGCGGGTCTCGCGGAGCGCTGCGAGGTCCAGGTGTCGTACGCGATCGGTGTCGCTGAACCGACCTCGGTAACCGTGGAAACCTTTGGCACCAGCAAGCTGTCGCGCGAACGGCTGACGCAACTCGTCCGCCGCCATTTCGACCTCACGCCCTACGGCCTGCGGCAGATGCTGGACCTCGCCCGGCCGATCTACGAGGCCACGGCGGCTTACGGCCATTTCGGCCGCACCGAAGCCGAGTTCCGCTGGGAGCGCACCGACAAGGCGAAGGCCCTGAAGGCGGACGCACGCTGAGCCGATAACGAACACAAGCGGCCGAGGGGCGTTGCAGCGATGGCGTGTTCAATAGGGAGCACGCCACGTCAGGCTCGGCAGCTTGCCAACAGTCAACGGCGCCCATTCTTAACTCCAGTGAGGATAGAGAATGAGCGCCGTACTTAAGACCACCAAGGATTTCCACGTCGCCAACATGGGCGAGGCCGCCTTCGGCCGCAAGGAAATCACCATCGCCGAAACCGAGATGCCGGGCCTGATGGCCGTCCGTGAGGAATACGCCTCGCGGCAGCCGCTGAAGGGCGCGCGGATCGCCGGCTCCCTGCACATGACCATTCAGACCGCCGTCCTCATCGAGACGCTGAAGGCGCTCGGCGCGGACGTGCGCTGGGCATCCTGCAACATCTACTCGACGCAGGACCACGCCGCGGCGGCCATCGTCGAGGCGGGTACCCCGGTGTTTGCCTACAAGGGCGAGTCGCTGGCCGACTACTGGGAGTTCACGCACCGCATTTTCGAGTGGGCGGATGGCTCCATCGCCAACATGATCCTCGATGACGGCGGCGATGCCACCCTGCTGGTGCACCTCGGCCTGCGCGCGGAGTCCGACCCGTCCGTGGTGACCAAGCCGACGAACGAAGAGGAAGAGGCGCTGTTCGCCTCGATCCAGACCCGTCTTCGCACCCGTCCGGGCTTTTACGCCGCGCTCGCCAAGAGCATCCAGGGCGTCACCGAGGAAACCACCACCGGCGTGCACCGGCTTTACCAGATGCAGAAGGAAGGCTCGCTGCTGTTCCCGGCGATCAACGTCAACGATTCGGTGACGAAGTCGAAATTCGACAACCTCTACGGTTGCCGCGAATCGCTTGTCGACGCCATCAAGCGCGCCACTGATGTCATGATCGCCGGCAAGGTCGCGGTCGTCGCCGGCTACGGCGATGTCGGCAAGGGCAGTGCGCAGGCGCTGAAGGCTCTGTCAGCGCAGGTCTGGGTGACTGAAATCGATCCGATCTGCGCGCTGCAGGCGGCGATGGACGGCTACCGGGTCGTGACGATGGAGACGGCCGTCAAGCACGCCGACATCTTCGTCACGGCGACGGGCAACCTGCGCGTCATCAACCACGACCACATGCGGCAGATGAAGCACAACGCCATCGTCTGCAACATCGGTCACTTCGACAGTGAGATCGACATCGCCTCGCTGCGCCAGTACACCTGGGAGAACATCAAGCCACAGGTCGACCACGTGATCTTCCCGGATGGCAAGCGGATCATCGTGCTGGCGGAAGGCCGGCTCGTGAACCTCGGCTGCGCCACCGGCCATCCGAGCTTCGTGATGTCCTCGTCCTTCGCCAACCAGACCCTCGCTCAGATCGAGCTCTGGACCAACCGGTCGAAGTACGAGAACAAGGTGTACACGCTGCCGAAGCATCTCGATGAGCACGTGGCCCGCCTGCACCTTGCCAAACTCGGCGTGGAGCTGACGACACTGACGCCCGAGCAGGCGGCGTACATCCGCGTCGATGCCTCGGGTCCGTTCAAGCCGGATCACTACCGCTACTGACCGGCCGCGGTTCGGGCGGAGTCGCTCTGCCCCGCGACAGGCCCCGGCGTCGTCCGACGCCGGGGCTTTTTTTTCGTGGCGACGCGGTGCGCAGCGCGTGATTGAGCCTGTTGCGCCGTGCCGACAGGCGCCGTTCCGCGGCCGGCCGGCCGGCCGCAACGTACTGATTTAACCGATTAATACCGACGCGCGTGGCAGCCGCACTGGGGTCCTCGCGAGACGATTTGACTTCACGCACTCGCGACCCGAAATTCGGCGCAGCCCGTCACACCGCGGGCGGCGCGGTAGCCGATGCAGTTCACCGTCCTGCAACACGGACATTTGCTACCGTTCATACCGACCGGAATCGAGGAACCTTCAGGATGAAGGTTCACTCCAACGCAAGTAGGCGAGCGAGCGTCGCCGGTGGGCGCGCCGCAGGAGCACACACACTTTGGACAGCAACTTGAGCAGCAACGTACGTCTCGTTCAGTTCACCGACTGCCACCTGTTCGGTGATCCGAATGGCCGGCTGCGCGGCACGGTGACACTCGATTCGCTGCAGGCCACCGTGGCCGCGGCACAGGCCCGCGTGGGCCACTGGGATGCCACGCTGCTCACGGGCGACCTCGTGCAGGACGACCCGGCAGGCTACGCCCACTTCCACGCCGTCTTCGCCGCGCTGCCACAGACCGTGTACTGCATTCCCGGTAACCACGACGAGCCGGCGAGCATGCGGCGCGCGCTCGCCCGGGCGCCGTTCTCGCACGTTCGCCACGCCGATCTCGGCAACTGGCGCATCGTCCTGCTGGACTCCCGGGTCGCGGGTTCGGCGCAGGGTGCGCTGTCAGACGCGGAGCTCGCCGCCCTGGAGGAGGCGCTCGGCACGGCGGGCGAACGCCACGTGCTCATAGCCCTGCACCATCATCCGGTGGTCATGGTGAGCCGCTGGCTGGATCAGGTTGGGCTTACGAACGAGGCGGCGCTGTTCGCCATCGTCGACCGCTACCCGAAGGTCCGCGCACTCGTCTTCGGTCACGTCCACCAGGAATACAGCGGCGAACGGCGCGGGGTACGGCTCTACGGAACGCCGTCAACCTGCGCGCAGTTCCGTCCGCGCGTGGACCACTTCGCCATCGACGCCAAGCCGCCGGCGTTTCGCACGCTGGAACTTGGCGCCGACGGCTCGGTGATGAGCACGCTGCAGTGGGTGGACCCGGGTGAAGCGCTGCGCGAGGCGCAGATCGCCTGACCGGCGGACCGGGTGGCCGGAGCCCCGGGCACTGCGTACACTCCTCCCCAATCTGGAGGACGCCGTGACCCAATCGCACGATCTTTACGTCGAAGCCTGCAAGTACATCCCCGGTGGCGTGAATTCGCCGGTCCGCGCCTTCCGCGGCGTGGGAGGCGAGCCGATCTTTTTCAGCCGGGCCAGCGGTCCCTACCTCTGGTCCGCCGATGGCAGGCGCTACCTCGACTACATCGGCTCGTGGGGCCCGATGATCCTCGGCCACGCGCACCCGGAAGTCGTGGCGCGGGTCCAGGAGACCGTGGCGCACGGCCTGTCGTTCGGCGCGCCCACGGCCCTTGAGACGGAGATGGCCGCCAAGGTCTGCGCGCTGGTACCGTCGATTGAGCTGGTACGGATGGTCAGCTCCGGGACCGAGGCGACGATGAGCGCGATCCGCCTCGCCCGCGGCTTTACCGGGCGCGACAAGATCGTGAAGTTCGAGGGTTGCTACCACGGCCACTCGGACTCCCTGCTGGTCAAGGCGGGCTCGGGCCTGCTGACGCTCGGCGTGCCGACCTCGCCCGGCGTGCCGAAGGAGCTTGCCGCGCACACGCTGACGCTGCCCTTCAATGACATTGCGAGCGCAGAGGCTCTGTTCGCCAAGCTCGGTGACGAGCTCGCCTGCGTGATCATCGAGCCGATCGCGGGCAACATGAACTGCATTCCGCCCGTGCCGGGATTTCTCGAGGCCTTGCGCGCCCTGTGCGACCGGCACGGCACCGTGCTGATCTTTGACGAAGTCATGACCGGCTTTCGCGTGGCGCTCGGCGGGGCGCAGTCGCTCTACGGAGTCCGACCGGACCTGACCACGCTCGGCAAGATCATCGGCGGCGGCATGCCGGTGGGGGCCTTCGGTGGCCGGCGCGACATCATGAGCCATATCGCACCCCTCGGGCCCGTCTACCAGGCAGGCACGCTGTCCGGCAATCCCGTCGCGATGATCGCCGGGCTCACAACGCTCAAGCTTTTGGAGGAGCCCGGGTTCCACGCCAGGCTCGGGCGGCAGACCGACCGGCTGGTAGCGGGCCTGAAGGCGGCGGCCGACCGCGCGGGCGTCGCGCTCGCGACCAATCACGTGCCCGGCATGTTCGGCTTCTTTTTCACCGACAAGACCGCCGTCACGTCCTACGAGGACGCGACGCATTGCGACGCCGAGCGCTTCAAGCGCTTCTACCACGCGATGCTGGCCGCCGGCGTGTACCTGGCGCCCAGCGCCTACGAGGCCGGGTTCATCTCGATTTCGCACACCGACGAGGACGTCGACGCCACCGTCGCAGCGGCCGAGGTGGCATTCAGGGCAAGCGCGGCGTAGACCGCCGGGGACCCGCGTCTACGGGCGCGCGGACGGGCGACGGCTTGCCCGGCGCCCGAGGCGATCGGGGTCGCGGCAAAGCTCTTCGTAGGCCGCCAGCGTCCTGCGCGCGACGGTGTCGAGGTGGTACGGCGACAGGTCGGGCCGCTGGCGGGGCGCGGGCGCTGCCACGAACGCCGCGATGGCACGGGAGAGCGCCGCCACGTCACCCACCGGCACCAGCGTGCCGGGGTACGCCGCGAGAATCTGCTTCGGCCCCTCGCATTCGGTGGCGATCACGGGCACGCCGGCGTCGAGCGCCTCCAGCACCACGCGCCCGAGCGGCTCACTGCGCGACGGACTGACGAAAAGGTCCAGCGCCTGAAAGCAGTCCTTCACGTCGGCACGAAAGCCGGTGAAACGGACCTGCCCTCCCGCCTCGCCCTCGAGGCGTCGCCGTTCCCGCCCGTCGCCGATCAGGACAAGCTTCGCGTTCGGCAGCCCGAGCCCGCGAAACGCGCTGATCAGGAGGTCAAAGCCCTTCGATTTCGCGAGCCTGCCGACGCCGCCGATCAGGACGTCGCCGGGCCCGGCGCCAAGCTCGGTGCGCAGCCTCTCGATTTCCCCCTGTTCGAGCCGCCGGTGAGGCAGCAGCGACTCGTTGATCTCGTAGACACGACCCGGATAGCCGGCGAGATCGCGTTTCTGCCAGTCGGCAATCACGATCAGTCCGTCGAGGCCGAGAAAGTGCGGCCCGTTGACCCACATGTGCAGCGTGCCGATCGTGGCGGCCGCCGGATCGATGCGAACGATCAGTCGCGTCGCGCGGCGCAGGTGCGTGTGGATGACATCGGGGCAGAAACGGGCCACGGCCGCGCGGATGCCGGGTGTCGGCCACCAGCCGCTGACCTCGACCACCTGCACGGCAGACGAGAGGTAATCGCGGATGCTGGCGCCGCGG
>CAITAM010000511.1 GCA_903890265.1 uncultured Pseudomonadota bacterium
CGCTGTCGCGCCAGGCGGCGTGCCCGTTCAGCGCCGCGCTCGGCGCGCGCCTTGACGTGCGCGGCCTGCCGAGCCCGGTGGACGGCATTGCGCCCGCACGGCGCGGCGAACTCGCGCACGCGGCGCTTGAGGCGCTGTGGCTCGAACTCGGCGATTCGGCAGCGCTCGCCCGCCTCGACGAGGCCGGCCGGCAGCGCGCGATCGGGCGCGCGCTGGAGCACGCCTTCCAGGCCGCCGAGCGGCACCTGCCCCCGGGGCGCATCCGACGCCTCGAGCGGGACTGGCTCGGCGCCGCGCTCGCACGCCTCCTCGCCGCCGACGCCGAGCGCGTGCCGTTCTCGGTGGCGGCGCGCGAGGAACCGCTCACGGCCACCCTCGCCGGGCACCCCGTCAGCGGCCGGCTCGATCGCCTCGACCGCCTGACCGACGGCGGCGGGACCGTGCTGATCGACTACAAGACCGGCCGGGCGAGTCCGCGCGGCTGGTCCGACGAGCGGCTCGTCGAACTGCAGCTGCCGCTCTACGCGACGACGCTCGACCCGCCACCCGACGCGGTCGTGGTCGCCCGCCTCGCCCCGGGCGTGCGGGTCTACGCGGGCGTGGCGCGTGCCGCCGGGCTGTTGCCGGGCGTCCTTCCGCCGGCCGGGGACGCGCCGGCCTACGCGGCGCTCGTCGGCGACTGGCGCCTGCGGCTCGAGGGCCTCGCGCGGGAGTTCGCGGCCGGCGAGGGCGACGTCGCACCGTCCGGCAACGCCTGCCTCTACTGCAGCCATCTCCTCGTCTGCCGCCTGCCCACCGATCCCGCCGACCGGTCCGAGCGCGAGGGTGCCGTGACGGGCGCTGACGGCGAGGGCGAGGGCGAGGGCGAGGACGACGCCGACGGAGGCCTGGATGACTGACCCGACCCAGACACCGACACCGACACCGACACCGACCTCGGCGGCGGACGCGGGCACCGCGGATGCCGCGCGGCTCGCCGCCGACGCCGCGGCGCGCGAGTCGGCACTCGACGGCGCGCGGTCGTTCCTCGTCCAGGCACCGGCGGGGTCGGGCAAGACCACGCTCCTGACGCAGCGCCTGCTCCTGCTGCTCGCGCGGGTGCAGGAGCCGGAGGAGGTGCTCGCCATCACCTTCACGCGCAAAGCCGCGGCGGAGATGCGCCACCGCGTGCTCGCGGCGCTGACCGAGGCCGCGGCGGGCCTGCCGGTCGAGGACGAGCACAAGGCGCGCACGCGGGCACTCGCGCTCGCGGTACTGACGCACGACGCGAGCCGCGGCTGGAACCTCCTGGCCGACCCCGGCCGGCTGCGCGTGCTGACCTTCGACGCGCTGTGCCTGTGGCTCGCCGGCCGGCTGCCGGTGGTGTCCGGCACCGGCGCGGTGCCTACCGTGCAGCCCGACGCCACGCCGCTCTACGCGCGGGCGGCGAGCCGTACGCTCGCCCGCCTCGACGACGGTGACGCCGTGGCGGACGCGGTCGCCGCGGTGCTCGCCTGGTGCGGCAACGACCTCGCGCGGCTCGAGGGGCTGATCGTCGCGCTGCTCGCGCGCCGCGACCACTGGCTGCGCCACGCGCCCCCGGGGCAGTTCGCCGCGGAGCCGGCCCGCGTGCGGGCGGTGCTCGAGGCTTCGCTCGCGGCGCTGGTCAGCGACGGGCTCGCCGAGGCGTGCGAGCGGCTGCCGGCGGCGAGCCGCGCGGCGCTCCTCACGCACCTGCGGGTCGCGGCACGGCACCTTCCGCCGCCCGACGCGCTTCCTGACGCACCGGCCGACGGACACAGCGGCGACTGGTGCCGGCTGCTCGAGAGCGCGGCGGACCTCGAGGCCGATCCCGCCACGCTGCCGCTCTGGCGCGCGGCGGCGGCCTTCGCGCTCACGCAGTCCGGCACGGTGCGAAAGTCACTCGACAAGCGCAACGGCTTCCCGACCGCGAAGGACGGTGGCAGCGCCGAGGCCAAGGCGGCGGCCAAGGGCTTTCTCGACGGCCTCAC
>CAITAM010000512.1 GCA_903890265.1 uncultured Pseudomonadota bacterium
CTATTGTTATTTTTAGCTCGCGCGCCCTTCGGGCGCCGTTCGGTCATTGCTGTCGTCTGCGCGACCTCTGCCGATTCGACACGTGTTCAACCCCGGTGGGTACGGCGCATGGCGAAAGCGCCCACGAGACACAGGCACAGCAGCTCCACCGAACCGGGCTCCGGCACGCCGGCGGGACTAGCCCCGCGCAGGGTCGTGCCGTGCTCCGCTCTGCCCTCGCCGGTGAGCTTCGGGACCTCGTCGGCCACCGCCACGCTCGACAAAGCGAGCAGCAGGAGTACGCAACCAATCGCCTTGTGCAGCATCCCGGATCCTCTCACTGGTGCAGCCTGCCGAAGGGGCGCTGCGCTCATGCGAGTGACAGAGCAAGTCCCGTGCCATCACCCTAAGGTCTTGTTTTTTATTGCCTCGATCGAATGAGCAGTGCCCCGCCTGTAACAGGGGCCGACGTGAACCAGCTCACAGTTTGCGGTCGGCGCTGAACTTAACGGGTCAGGTCGATGCGAAGCGCAGCGCGTCTTCCGGCCACGACGGAGCGCTGTCCAGCGCCGCCATGGCCTCGTCCACCGTCTGGACGACCTGCCACATCGCGCGGTGTCGCTCCGCCATAAAATGCTCACGCACCGCCGCGTCCAACAGTGCAATCAACGGGTCATAAAACGACCGCTGGTTGCAGATGACGATCGGCCCGAGAAAAATACCAAGGCGCTTCAGGGTGAGCGCCTCGAGCAGCTCCTCGAACGTGCCGGTGCCCCCCGGAAGCGCGATGACTGCGCTGGCACGGCAGAGCATCTGGTGCTTTCGTTCCCTCAGATCCTCCACGATGTGCAACTCGCTCAGCCGATCGTGGGCAATTTCAAGAGCCTGAAGGAATCCCGGCATGACGCCGATGACCCGCCCGCCGGCACTCAGCGCGCCATCGGCCACCGCGCCCATGGACCCTTCCCGGCTGCCACCGTAGACCAGCGTTCGCCCGGCCGACGCGAGTCGCGCGCCGATTGCCGCAGCGAATTCACGGTACTCTGGATCTGCGGACCGACTCGATGCACAGTAGACGCACACGGCGCCTGGCAGCCGGTCAACATAGGCCGGCGGAATCGGGTCATTCACTGCCCACCCTCCCCTTTCTGCGTTCTGTCACACTGGTGCGGAGCGGATTGAAGATGAGTCATCGATGAAATCCTTCTTCGTTGACCTGGCCACGCCGCTGCGTGGTCCTTCGCTGGTCTTCATGGCAACGAGCGTTGCAATCCTTTTCCTTGTTCTGAACGGTGGTCTGTTTGCGCTGCCGCTGGCACTCACCTTTCTCGCCGCCCTCGCTGCCCTGATCCTTGCAACGATCGACGCGACCGCCCACGGTATGCCGGTGCCGGTGCTGTCCATCGAAATGCTGAATCCCCTGCATGACTCGAGGGCCCTTTTTGCGGGCATTCTGCTCGGGTCCTGGGTCGCGCTCGTGGCAACCGCGGCACACTCGACCGGGGCGCGTACCGCGGCAGCACTCGGCGTGGGCGCGGTCCTGATTCTACCCGGACAGATCGCGGTTCTTTCCATCAGCGAGCGCCTGCTGGCCGCGCTGTCGCCGTTTGCCGTGGTCGGGCTCATTCGCGCGCTCGGCGTCCGCTATGTCCTCTTTATTCTGGCGGCAGTCACCTACGGCGGCCTCCTGCTCCTCGCACTGGGCCGGACGCCGTTGCTTGTATACATCCTGCTCGTCGAAGCCGCGCTGCTGTCACTGGCGGCCGCGCTCGGCGGTCTGCTGTTCGGGCGCCGCGACGCCGTTGGGCTCATCACACGGGACGCGGTCACGCTGGCTGACGCCGAGGCTCAGCGCAGGGCCGAGGCGGAGCGCGAGCAGGTGCTGCACGACGCCTACGGGATTCTCCGGGGTGGC
>CAITAM010000513.1 GCA_903890265.1 uncultured Pseudomonadota bacterium
CCGTCGAAAAGATCCCCTACCCGGCGGCCCAGGCGGCGGCGTGCCTGCACGGGATTGATTTCCTGCTGCTCGTCGCGGCGACCGTGCCGGTCGCTTTTTTCGCCTACCCGGGATCCTCCGGGCAGGTGCTCCGGCCGGACACCGAGGTTGCTGTCCTGTGCCTGCCAGGGCAGGACGCGGAATACGCTCTCGACCATTTGCTCGGGCAACTAGCCGCCACGCCCGCGCTTGCGCCGGTTGAGCGGGCGACCTTTTCGACCGACCACGGGGCGGACCGGCCGCTCGGCGTCACCGAACTCTGCGAGATCGTCGCCGCGGGCCTTCCGGACGACGCCATCGTCTGCGACGAGGCGCTGACGGCGATGGCGACCTTGCACGCGGCGACCGTTGGCGCTGCCCCGCATGACTATCTGCAGAACACGGGCGGATCGATCGGTATCGGCCCGCCGCTTGCGATCGGCGCGGCCCTCGCGTGTCCCGGCCGGAAGGTCATCAACGTGCAGGCCGATGGCAGTGCCATGTACACGATCCAGGCGCTGTGGACGCAGGCCCGGGAACGGTTGAACGTGCTGACGATTATCCTGTCGAACCGCAGCTACGCGATCCTGCACCACGAAATGCGAAATGTTGGCATCAGTGAGCCCGGCATCAATGCGCGGCGAATGCTGAATCTGGACGATCCCGAGATCGATTTCTGCCAGCTGGCGGTCGGCATGGGCGTCGAGGCCGTTCGGGTCAGGACGGCCCGCGAGTTCGCGCAGGCGTACGCGCGGGGTCTGCGCTCCTCGCTGCCCTTCCTCATCGACGCGGTGCTCTAGCACGCGAGCCTGCCGCCGCCGCGATCAAGCGGCGCTACTGGATATTGACCGTCGTCACGCTGAGTGGCGGAAGGGTGAGCGTCAGAGTGCCGGACGACACCGGCTGGCTCGTGACGAGCACCGGCGTGATGGCGGGCTGGGTCGCTGCAGAGTCTGCCGTGATCCGGTAGACGGTCGCCGTTCCGGACAGCGGGGCGCCCGTGATCGCCGTACTTTGGGCAATAACCGATCGGTTGATGGCAACGACGACGGTCCGGCCGGGACTCGACGAATCGGTGCTGACGTAGGCCACGACGCTCGCCGTGCTGGTCGAGGTCGTTGCGAGGGACGTGTCACCGAAGTTGCCGCCCTTGCCGTCGAAGTTGCGAAAGGCGCTGAAGGCCCCCAGCGGGTACGGCGCCGGCCCGATGGGCCAGAGGTTCGCGGCGTACAGCCCCTGCGCGCCGAACACGCCGAGATTGTCGGCCTGCGCGATCAGACCGGCAATGTGGTTGTTGCCGCCGTTGAAGTACTCGGTGAACGCCAGGTTGTTGGTGGCGCCGGAGTGCTTAAGCTTCGCGAGCATGCGCGGAATCATCTGCAGCGAATCGTTGTTGCCGACGCCGTTCAGGGTTCCCACGTCCTGCGTGATCCAGGAATTCTCAACAAACGACGGATCCCAGAGGCTGCGCGGGCTCTGGACGACGGCCTGCACCGCGGCAGGCGACAGGGTCGCGCCGGTCGTCGAGCCGCTGATGTCGTTGCCCGAGGAGTCAGGGTTGTTGACGTGCGAGTACCAGTGCATGGAAAACGCGTCGAGCAGTGGCATGCCGTAGGCGGTTGATGCCGACTGGAACGCTGCGAGATACGCATCCGCCCACCAGTCGAACTGCGGTGTAAAAATATTGGGGTCGGGCTTGAACGTCGTGCTGTCCCACCAGTAGATGCTCGCAAAACTGGCATTTGCCGGGCCCCAGATCCTGACGCCCGGGAACACCGTCTTCAGCGCCTTCGCCAGACTGACGGACTTGGCCAGGAAGGCACTGGACGAGATCTCCGTCGACGTCTGAATTTCCGCGTGCGTGCCCGCCCAGTCGTCCGGCTCGTTATCGAGCTCAACGAACACCGGATAGGAGACGGGGTTGGCAGTGAAGATGCCCTGCCCCGGGAAGGCCTTGTCGACCGCCCACAGGAACTCATCGTCGTACACGCTGGGATTGGC
This sequence comes from uncultured Pseudomonadota bacterium, assembly GCA_903890265.1. Lineage (GTDB taxonomy): Bacteria > Pseudomonadota > Gammaproteobacteria > Steroidobacterales > Steroidobacteraceae > CAIKMS01. Next base: position 2,020 of record CAITAM010000513.1, read on the forward strand.
ATTCGACGGCGTGGAACTGAACGAGGCGCCCTTCGAAAACTGGAGCGTCTTGAAGCGGGACGTGTCGACGCTCGTGCCGTTGGTCGTGACCGGTCCGGCGGCATCCGCCGACACATAGCCCTGCATCGGAACCGTCATCAGCGTCGCCCGGTGGCTTGTCCGGTCGGCCGCAATTCTCGAAGTCACGGCGTGCGCCGGCACCGTACTGCTGTCAAGGTACTGGTCGCTCTCGTACAGGTAATCACTGCCGGCGTTCGAATAGTTGTTCTGCCAGTTGTAGGCCGTCCACCGGTTGCCGCCGATACGGTTGAAGGTCACCGAGGCCGCGGGCACCACGGTCGGCGCATACACGGCATCGGCGTTGATGCCGTAAATGTAGGGTGAGATCGGGTGCGTCGAGCCGGCATTGACGCTGATGACGACGTCGGCGGCCGCGAGCGACACCGGTACGGCAGCGGACGGCGAGCTCGAACCGGCCGAATTGGTGGCACTGACCTCGTAATAGTAGGTGTTGCCTGTGGCCACCGAGGTGTCGGTGAACGTGGTTGACGTCGGTGAGGCCACTTGCGTGAACGGACCGCTGCCGGCGGTTGCCCGGCTGACGACGTAGCCCGTTGCGTTCACGACGACCGACCAGTTGAGAACGATCTGCCCGCTGCCCGGCGTCGCCGTCAACTGGCCGGGAGTCGCCGGCGCGACCGTGGGACCCGAGCCTGACGAACTGCCCGAGCCGCTGCTCGAGCTGCCACCCGACCCGCCGGCGGAGGAGCCGCTGCCGGAGCTCGAGGAACTGC
>CAITAM010000514.1 GCA_903890265.1 uncultured Pseudomonadota bacterium
GACGGCGGCCGGCGGGCCGGATGACCGCGATGGCGAGCAGCGCCGCCGAGACTTCGATGGCAAAACGGCCACCGCCGGACAGGAGCTCGGTCCAGCGATCCCACGGCGTGTAGGCCTGCGGCAGGCCCGCGATTTCGCCCACGACCGACGGCAGCGTGTGCAGCAGTTCGGGCAGCGTGGTCAGCAGCTCGATGACCGCGAGGCCCGGCAGGGCAAGGCACAGCAGTCTCGCCCGCTCGCGCCAGTCCCTGACCGGCCACAGCGCGAGCAGCCCGAGGTAGACGAGCGGCCCCTCGACGACGCCGCCGACGGTGACGCGGCCGACCACCCGCGCGGCGGCCGTGCGGTCGCTCGGCCGGCGGTACAGGTCGGCAGTCAGCGCGAGGGTGCGGCCGTGCTGGCCCGGCGTGTCCTCGACCGCGGTCTTGACGACCTCCCAGCCGGCGTACCGGCCGACGATCGCGCCGGCGAGCGCATGGAACGGCGCGACGAGCCGGGCGTAGGGCGCGGCGGTCCACGGGGCGAGCGCCACGAGCACCGCGATCAGCAGGAGTGAGCGGCTAAGACGCACGGGGCGCGCCCGCCGGTGCCGCGCCCGCCGCGGCGGTCCAGCGCAGGAAGTAGAGCCCGAGCAGCAGCAGCGGACCGAGCGGCAGGACGAGGCCGTGCAGCGCCTCCCAGGCGGTCGGGCTGTAGCGCAGCACGTAATGCAGCGCCATGAGCCGCAGCACGCTCAGGCCGTAGGCGAGCAGGGCGCCCTCCAGGAGCCCGCGCAGCCGCATCGCCGGCGAGGCCGGAAAGGCAACAATCGCCGCAATGAGCAGCACGAACATCTCGATGCCCTCGCAGCCGCGGATCACGCGCAGGTTGGCGCCGTCGGGGGACACGAGGATGCGGCCCTCGAGCCTGACCCCCTCCGCCGGCGTGACGGCGTTGATGAGCGCCACGGTCGGCTTCAGGATCACGTCTTCCACCACAACGCGCTCGAAGGCCGACCCGCGCAGCGCCTCGAAGCCGCCCATCAGCACGGCGAACACAAGGACGAAGGTGAGCGCGAAGCGCAGCGGGGTCGGGGCGGCCATGCGCCATGCTAACGTCCGCCGACCGCGCGGGACAGCGGGATTGTTGCGCTGCCACATCACGCCGTGGCCGCACTCGCCGGCGGCGGTCCGTCCCCGCCCGTCGCCCCTTCGTCCCGGGTGATTGGGAAAAACCGGGCACAGGCGGCATCATGTCGGCACAGGCGGTCGGCCCCGCGGGGCCGGTGCCTCCCTAATCAACCGTGAAGGATGAACATTCACACCATGATCTATTCACCCGTGGCTCGGCGCGCTGGCGCCATTGGCCTTACCCTGCTGGCGCAGGGTGCGCTGGCTGCACCGTTTGACTTCGATGCGGCGCCCGGCCGCCTGCCGAAGGACGTGGTCCCGAAGGACTACACGGTCGACATCACGCCGGACCTGAAGACCATGAGCATTGCCGGTCGCGAGTCGGTGCTGCTCGAGGTCCGCAAGCCCGTGACGTCGCTGACGTTCAACTCGCTGAACGAGCGCCTGACCGACGTTCGCCTCGACGGCAAGCCGGTCGGCAAGGTGGCGTCTGACGACGAGAAGCAGCTCACCGTGGTGACCCTGCTCGCGCCCGCCAGCCCCGGGCCGCACACGTTGAGCTTCCGCTACACGGGCAAGATCGAGAAAGTCGCCCAGGGTCTCTTCGCGCAGGCCTACCGCGCCGCCGACGGCAAGCAGGCCACGCTGCTGTCCACGCAGATGGAAGCGACCGACGCGCGGCGCATGTTCCCGTGCTGGGACGAACCGTCGTTCCGCGCGACGTTCACCCTCACGGCCACGGTGCCGTCGAGCTGGACCGCCGTGTCGAACATGCCCGTCGCCAAGGCCGTGCAGAAGGGTGGCCTGACCACGACGACGTTCGAGCGCTCGCCGAAGATGCCGTCCTACCTCATCGAGTACACCGCCGGTGATATCGCCGCGATCGCGGGCATCGGCGATGGCACGCCGCTCAAGGTGTACGCGGTCAGCGGCCGCGAGAAGGACGGGGCGACCGCGCTCGCCAACGCGGCGGTGATCCTCGGTGACTACAACGACTACTTCGGCTACCGCTTCCCGCTGCCGAAACTCGATTCGATCGCGGTACCGGGCGGTTTCCAGGGCGCGATGGAGAACTGGGGCGCCATCACCTACAACGACCAGGCCCTGCTGCTGAACAACGCGAGCACGAGCGGCGCGAAGCAGGTGGTATTCAGCATCGAGGCGCACGAGATGGCCCACCAGTGGTTCGGTGACCTCGTGACGATGGGCTGGTGGGATGAGATCTGGCTGAACGAGAGCTTCGCCTCCTGGATGGCGGCGAAGGAGACGGCGCAGCGCAACCCCGACTGGAAGTGGTGGGAGCGCGAGGATGCGAGCAAGGAGCAGGCGATGAGCGCGGATGCGCGCGTCACCTCGCACCCCATCGAGCAGCACGTCACCGACGAGCTGCAGGCCTCGAACGCCTTCGATCCGGAAATCACCTACAACAAGGGCCAGGCGGTACTGCGGATGTTCGAGTCCTACCTCGGGCCCGACGTGTTCCGCAGCGGCGTGCGCAGCTACATGAAGACGCGCGCGTTCTCCAACGCCACCGCGACCGACCTGTGGAACTCGCTCGGTGCGGCAAGCGGCCGCGACGTGGCCGCGATTGCGGCAAGCTGGACGACGCAGCCGGGCTTCCCGCTGGTGACGGTGACCTCGAGCTGCGCCGCCGACGGCGGGCGCACGGTGACGCTGAAGCAGGAGCGGTTTCTGATCGCGAAGGACGCCACCC
>CAITAM010000515.1 GCA_903890265.1 uncultured Pseudomonadota bacterium
GCATCGCCGCCGTCGCCGGGCTCGTCGCCGGCATCGCGCTGAGCCGTCGCTGAAATGCCAGCCGTGCCTGCGGATGCGACGCCACGGACGCCGGCGCGGGTGACCGCGCCGGCCCCGGCGACCGAGGTGACGGGCCTCCTGTTCGCGCACGTCGAGGCGTACGCGGCACTGATCGCCTGCGATCTCGATGGCGCGCAGCGGCAACTCGCCCGGACGCTGCTCGCAACCGTGGCGCTCGGCGCCGTGCTTCTCGTGCTGGCGCTCCTCGGCGCCGCCTTCGTGCTCGCCAGCCAGTGGAACACGCCCGACCGCGACCTCGCCTTCGCGGGCCTGTTCGGAATGTTCGGTGCCGCGGCGCTTGCGCTCGTGGTCTACCTTGCCCTGCGCCGCCCGCTCAGCGACGCCTTCGCCCGCAGCGTGACCGAGTGGCAACTCGATCGGCAGCGGGTCGGTGAGTTGCTGAGCGCACGCACCGCGAGCCGGCCGTGACACCGGAGGGACCGGTGGATCGCGCAACACGCGCGACGCGCGCCATTGCCTCGCTTGCCGCGAGCCGCGCCGCGCTCGGGGCTTACGCGGAACGACGCTGGGCGCCCGGTGCTACGCGCGCCGACTTCCCGACCAGCCTCACGCTGCGCTTCCTGCTCGGCCTGCCGCGCGGCCGCTCGGTGCTCGCGGGCTGGGTCACGGCCCTCGTCGTGCGGCGCCTGCTGCGTGCCGCGCGCGAGGAACGCTGACCGCGGGTGCTGCCCGGCGCCGGGCTCACGCCACCGGCGGCGGGGTCGGCAGCGGAAAGTCGACCTGCACCGTCGTGCCCTTGCCGAGTCCGGACTCGATGCTGACCCGGCCACCGAGGAGCGCGGCGCGCTCGTAGATACTCTGCAGGCCGATGCGACCGGAGCGTCCCGAGCGCTCGAGGGCTGCCGGCACCGCGAAACCCACCCCGTTGTCGGTCACCGTGACGATGAGCGAGTGCTCAAAGCGCATGGCGCTGACCGTGACCACCGAAGCGCCGGCGTGGCGCAGGGCGTTCGCCAGCGCTTCCTGGATGATCCGGAAGGCCGCCAGCTCCAGGTCCTTCGGCAGACGCCCCAACGTGTCGGTCATCGCCACCCGTATCGCGATCTTCGTCAGCATGCGCTCGCGCGTGACGTGCTCCTCCACGGCCACCTTGAGCCCAAGGTGATCGATGGCCGGCGGACGCAGCTGGCGGGTCACGCGGCGCAACCGCTGCATCACGTCCGCGACCTGCGCATCCCACGACTCGACCAGCACGGTCGGCACGGCACCGGGCTTCGTGCTGTCGAAGGCGCCCATGCCATAGCGCAGTGCGGCAAGCGCCTGGAGTATGTCGTCGTGCAGCTCACGGGCGAGGTGCGCGCGCTCCGCCTCCTGCGCGACGAGGAGCTCCTGCGAGAGGCGGTGCAGGTGGTCGTTCGCCTCGGTCAGGGCGTGCTCGGCCGCGACAAGGTCGGTCAGATCGCGCGTGAAGACGAGTATCCCGTCCAGCAGCGGATCGCCGAGGAAGTTTCGCGCCGTCACTTCGACGGTCCGGTACCGGCCGTTCTTGCAGCGGTAGCGCAAGGTGACGGGGCCGGCGCGGCCGAGCGCCAGGACGTCCGCCAGGGCCTGGCGGGCACGCTCGCGGTCGTCCGCGTGAACGAAGTCGGTAAAGGGCCGGCCGAGCAGCTCGTCCGGCTGGTAGCCGGCGAGCACCGTCACCGCACTCGACACCGACTGCAGGGTGCCGCCCTCGCTCACGACCTCGACCACGTCGAGGCTGTGATCCATGAGAAGCAGCAGGCGCTGGCGCGCCGGGCTGCCCGGCAGCGCGGCGTCCGGCGGAGCGAACGGCGGGTGCCCGGTCACGAGGCCCGCGCCCGTCCGGACGGGGCCCGGACGCAGCGAGGCGTGTCGCTCAGATGCGCCCCAGCAGGACGAGGACGAGGACGACGAGGAGGATGAGGCCCAGCCCGCCGCTCGGCAGGTAGCCCCAGTTGGCGCTGTGCGGCCAGCGGGGAATGGCGCCCACCACCATCAGCAGCAGGACGACGAGCAGAATGGAACCAAGGCTCATGGGCAACTCCCGCCAGGCTGCGCAGGCGCGCGGCGATCCTGCGAACGGGCTGTTCACGGGAGGCGCCGCCTCTGGCAGCCGACTCATCGACCTTACTCTCCCGGCGCCGGACTCTCTGTACGCAACAGCACCTACGACGCCAGTGTCGTTCAGCTCGGCACGAGCGCAAGACGGTCGGATTCCCGCTTGACGACGGCATAGCATTCGCAGCAGCGCTGCTCGATGCCGGCCCGGTCAAGGACCGTGATGTGGCCGCGGCTGTAGCGGATGAGGCCGGCCGCCTGCAGCTTGCCGGCGGCCTCGGTCACGCCCTCGCGTCGCACGCCGAGCATGTTGGCGATGAGTTCCTGGGTCATCGCGAGCTCGTCGCCCGCGAGCCGGTCGAGACTCATGAGCAGCCAGCGGCAGAGCTGCTGGTCGATCGAGTGGTGGCGGTTGCAGACGGCGGTCTGGGCCATCTGCGTGATGAGGGCCTGGGTGTATCGCAGCAGAAGGTGCTGCAGCTCGCCGCCGCGCACAAACTCCTGCTTCATCGCCTCGGCCCGCAGCCGGTAGGCCTGACCCGCACTCTGCACGACGGCGCGGCTCGGCGTCGACTCGCCGCCCATGAAGAGCGCGATGCCGACGATGCCGTCGTTGCCGACGACCGCGATCTCGGCGGACGCGCCGTCCGCCATGACGTAAAGCAGCGACACGATCGCCGTGGTGGGAAAGTAAACGTAGCTGAGCTGGCCACCAGATTCGTAGACGACGGTACCGAGTGCGAGCGACACCGGCTGCAGCTGCTGCTCAAGACGTGCCCAATCGGCGGGCGGCAACGAGCGGAGAATGTGATTGCGGCGTGCCAGCGGTCTGGCCGGCTGCTCGGTGATCATCGGTGCTGCCTCGTTGCGAGCATCGTGCCCGACTGTCGCAGCGGGGAGCCGACTGCGCTCCCACGATAGCACTGTGCGCTAGCGGACTTTGCCTAACGTGCCGCCACGGAAGATTAAGTTGGCTCGCGTCCCCCTTGAGTTCGCTACCGCACAGACGGCGGTTTGAGCATCGACCGGCAATGCCGGGCGCGGCTGGTGCTGCCGCCCGCACGCGCCCGGCGCACCATTAACGCGAGCGACCGGCGATCACCGCACCGTCCTCGGAGATCACGACCTCGACCCGACGATTCTCCTGCCGCCCCGTGGTCGTTGAGTTGCTGGCCACCGGAAACGACTCGCCGTAGCCCTGCACGGACACCCGCCCGGCCGCGACGCCGCGCCGGCTGAGCGCCATGGCAACCGACTCCGCGCGCCGCTCGGAAAGGCCCTGGTTGAATGACTCGCTGCCGGTGCTGTCGGTAAAGCCCTCGACCCGCACCACGCGCGCGGGGTGCCCGACGAGGAACGCCGAGAGCGCGTCGATCGACCGGTCGGCGCTGCCCTGCAGCTCGCTGCGCCCCGTGGCGAACAACAGGTCACCGAGCGTCACGACGTCACCACGGTCCGTGGGCTTCGCCTTGAGAGCCGCAAGCTCAGCGGCCGCCGCCGCCGCCCGGTCGTTCGCTGCGACGAGGCCGGCGGCGCTGTCATCCGCACGGGCATTCGCGAGACGGACATCGGTGTTCCTCGCCTCGATGACGACCGCGTTGCGGCGGTTGTCCTGCTCGGCGATGGCTGCCTTCGACGCGAGCAGGGTCCCGTGCACTTTCGCTGCCCGGGCGTAACGGTCGGCAAGGTAGGCCTGATGCTCCACCTCGCCAAGCCCTGCGCCACGGTCCAGTGCCGAGTTCGCGGCCGCCAGTGCCGAATCGGCCTTGGTCATCTCGACGTTCGCGTCGCCGCGCACGTTCGGGTCGGTGTGCGCACCGGCTACCACGACCCGTGCGGCGCTGAGCGCCGCGTCGTCGCGCGGAGTGGAAGCGCAGCCGGCGAGCACGGTCATGACCGCAACGCCCGCCAGTCGCACTCGCCGCATGCGTACCTCGTCACTGACACCGCTCTTCACGGTCGTTGCTCCGGCGCGCTGCGCGGTGGGTTTCGTGCTGATGTTCATGGCGCGCTCCGGCGGTCGGCTTCCGAGCGAATCGCGGTGATGCTCTTGTCGACCTCCACCGCCGCGCGTGACGACGTGACGCTCTGGGCGGTCAGGTCGGCGAGCTGGGCGTCGGCCATCGATTCGTCAACGAGGTTGCCCGTGCGCATGGCATCGCCCTGGGCCGCCGCGGTCTTGGCCTCACCGAGCTTGCGCTGCGCAGCCTGCAGCGGATCGTTCGCCAGATCGCCGGCACCCGCCTTCTGCGCCTGGGCGATCGCCGCTTCCGCGCGCACCATGTCGGCGCTCGGCGGCACCGGCGTCGTCGCGCACGCCGTCACCGCGAGCAGCGCGAGCGACAGCGGCACCGCCAGCCGCGGCCGAGGCAGCGAGTCCGTCACCGGCCTTGCCCATCCGCGGAGCGAGCTTGCGCGGGCCGCCGCGTCCGGCAGCTGCTTCGACTTGGCGCGAGCGCGCCACGTAACCGTGATTCCGTCTTTCATAGCGTCCGATCCTTCGTGAAGCACGCCTGGCGACTGACAGCCGAACCGGCTCTCGCCGCCCACTGCGCACTGCGTGGTGTGAGTGGCGAAGGTTGACGGAAGGACTGCCTTCTGTCGGTACGTTGTCGCACTCACGGCGGCGCACCGGAAGGTTCAACGGTGCGCTACAGGACCTGCGCAGTCCGTGCGCTCGCAGCGGGTGTCGCCCGTCGCAGGACCTGCACGCGGGTCGGTGCCGAGCCGACGTCAATGGACGCCGCGATCAGTGCCGCGCCGATTCGCGTGATGAGTTCGGACTGGATCAGAGCGCGCTCGGCGAAGTCCCGCAGGGCGAAGACGACCTGGTAGGTGACGATGGAATCGCCGAAGTCCGAGGCATAGGCGTAGGCACCGGTCACGCTGCGCCCGCGCGCGTCGCCATTGGCGGCCCCCGCGATGAGCTCAATGATCATGGCCGGCGCCCGGCCGCTGTCAATGGTCAATGCGAACACGCCGTAGTGGTCGTGCGGTCGCCGCGAATGGTTGCTTACCACGGCTTTCGCCACGACACTGTTCGGGATCACGACCACGTCGTTCTGCCAGGTCCGTAGGCGCGTGGCCCGCCAGTTGATCTCGAGCACCTGCCCTTCCGCACCGGAGTCGAGGGTGATCCAGTCGCCCGCCCCGAACGGCCGGTCGACGTTGATCGCGAGACCGGAGAAGACGTCGCCGAGGGTGTTCTGCAGCGCAAGACCGACGACGATCGCCAGCACGCCGGAGGTCGCGAGCACGGCGGAGATCGGCTGCTTCAGCACGGTCTCCATGATGCCGACGAAGGCCACCACGTAGACAAGGACCGAAGCAAGGTCCGCGAACAGGCGCCGGGCGTGCGGCTCGTTGTCGCGCGGGAAGAGGGTCCGGCGGAGAATGATATCCAGCAACCCGTTCAGCACCCAGGCGCCGATCAGCCACCACGCAATGCCGAAGAATTCGGTCGGCAGCCGCGTCGAGTGGCTTCCCGAGCCGAACAGGTAAGTCCCCAGTGCATTGTCAGGGTTCGGGTAGACGGAGGATATGAGGAGCATCGCGGCCGATGCAAAGAGCAGGGAACGGTACGCGCGCCAGACGGGCACACTACCGGCGACCAGCAGGATGCCGGCGACGACCCAGAGCGCGATCTCTACCCAACCGATCAGCACGAGTGATGCTCGCCCGGTCCTCGCCTGGCGCACGTCACGCGCCGCTACCGATGCGAACGCTGCGGGATGGAGGGCGTCCGGCGGTCGGCGCCCGCCCGCTGGTAGCCGCCGGCCGGTCGATCGTCGTGGTATTCCCTGCGCCGTCCGCCGCCCCGTTCGGGTCCCACCACGTAGCCCGGACCCCAGCCGCCGTATTGGTAACCCGACGGCGCGTAGAAGCCACCGATGTAACTGACGCTGCCACCGTAACCTTCGGTACCCGTCACGGCACACCCCGCGACGACCGCGGCAACGGCGACGAGCAGCCGGCGCAGCAGAGCAGTCACTTCGCCTGCCCCGGGCTGTCGCCGACGACCCATTCCATGATTCCCACCGGCGCGCCACTCGGATCCTGCAACACCGCCATCGGGCTGCCGTGCCGGTCAAGGCGCGGCTCGACAATCACTCGCCCACCGAGGATGGTCGCCTGCCGCGCGACCCGATCCACATCGTCCACCCGCAGGAATCCAAGCCAATGCGGCTGGCGCCGTTGAGCATCGGCGAGAAGCGAGTTAACGCTGGCGCGCGCGAGGTCCTCGCTGGCAAGGATCGCGTGCTCAGCGCCCTCGCTCGGCTCAAGTTCGAACGCCTCGAAGCCAAACAGTCGCTGGTAGAAAGCGACGTCCGCCTCGACGTGTCGTGCCAGAAGCGAGCTCCAGATCCACTCGCCCGGCAAGGCAAGCTCGTCCCGGGGATCACCGCTCGACGACGCCATGAGCCCAAACGCCACCCCGTCCGGGTCGGCCAGCAGGGTCTGCCGACCGCGGTGCGCGTAGGACTTCGTGACAGTTTTCGCGCGCGCGCCGTGGCTCAGCGCATCCTGTCGCGCGGCGTCGACGTCACGTACGGAAAAGTACGGCAGCCACACCGGCTGCTGGTGCTCGCCCGTTAACGGACCCGCAACCAGTCCGGCTATCGGCTGGCCGTCCTTACGGGCAACCGCGTAGGCCGTCCCGAGCCCACTGATATCCTCGAAGGTCCAGCCGAACAGCGTGCCGTAAAAGACCTTTGCCGCTGCAAGGTCCGCGGTCGTGAGCTCGTGCCAGATCACCTTACCGACGTGGCGCTCAGCCGTTGGCGGCGACACCAGCGGCGGCAGACCGCGTACCGTGGTCTGGGCGCCCGCGCTCGCCAGCCCCAGCGACATCGCGGCAAATGCCGCGAGCAACGGGCGCGCGGCGCATCGTGAAAGTAACGGCCTATTGATCATGGCACTCTCCGCTGGGTTCGTTCGCTCCGAGATCCGCCGATCGGCGGACCGCCGCCTCACCGCTCACCGGTCGTGGGCAACGGGGCCGCGAGCGCGACCTGCAACGCGACTCGGGCCGCACCGGCAGCTGCCAGGCGGCTTTGCTCGAGGACCTTTCGGGCATGGGCTACGTGCGCCGAGTCACCGTGCATCACGAGCGCATAGCGGTCGGCCTTGAGCGCGCTCGCGTACCGAATGACCGCGTCCTTCGGCACGCCAATGGATGACAGCGCGGCCACGAGGGCGGCGACGCCGCCGAAGGTCACCGCACCCTCGAGCGTGCCAAAGAGAGCCGCCACCACGGGCCCCGCCGTCGCGATAACGCCGATGCCCGGTAGTACGAACACCGCCGGGGCCAGCAACAGGCCCCAGAAGCCACCCCAGAACGCTCCCATGCCACCCCAGGCACGTATCCGAGCGCCCATGCCATAGAAGCCGAGCGCCTGTTCCTCGCTGTGATAGCCCTTGCCGATGATGGAGAGCGCGGTGATGTCAACGCCGGACTGATGCAGCGCGCGAATGCCTGCTTCCGCTTCGGCGTGGGTCGTTGACGTCCACAGTAAAGAGTCGCTTGGATTCATGTTTAGCCCCTGACGGTCGTGCTTGCTCGGCGGCGGCCCGGGGGCCGCGCCTTTGACGTATTGACCTGTGTGTCTGCCACCGGACTGGCGTGCGGCAGGCCCTGATCAGCGGCCAGTGTGGCGTCCGCACACCCGCCACACCGTACGGCGCGCCGCTTAACGTGCCCGGGACCGTCCGCAAGCTCCGTTGGCAGACGTACAGACGAGACGCGTCCCGTCCACGACCGTGGCTGCCGGTTGCCCTCTCATCCGGAGTACGCTCATGCCCGACCTTTCCGTGCCTCCCAAAGCCGCAGCAGACAATGGCCTGTTGACGCGGCTGAGCACGAGCTCACGAGCCCGCTTCACCGCTTTGTGTGAACCCTGCGAGCTTAAATTCGGCGCGGTGTTGTGCGAGGCCAACGAGCGCCTGCGCCACGTCTACTTCCCGTTGCGCGGGTTCATCTCGCTGATCGCGGCCGACGACTCGTCGCGCACACTGGAAGTCGGCCTGATCGGCCGCGAAGGACTGCTGGGCGCCACGGTCGCACTCGACGTAGCAGCGGCACCGCTGAAGGCCCTGGTGCAGGGCGATGGCATTGCTTTGCGCCTGTCCGTCAGGCGGTTTACCCAGGCACTCGCCGCGCACGACGACCTGCGTGCACTGGTGCTTCGCTACTGCTTCGTCCAGCTCCACCAGTCAGGTCAGGCCGCCGTCTGCGCGCATTACCACACGGTCGACACCCGTCTCGCGCGCTGGCTGCTGATGACACTCGATCGGACCGTTGGTGACGAACTGCAGCTCACGCAGGACTTCCTGAGCCAAATGCTCGGTGTCCGACGAGTCGGCGTAACCCAGGCGGCCAGTCAGCTCAAGGCCCGCGGTCTCATTACTTACCAGCGTGGCGCGATTTCCGTGCGGAGTCGTCGAGGCTTGGAAGCGATCGCCTGCAGCTGCTACCGCGCCGATCGGCGCGCTTACCGTCGGGTGTTTCCGTGAGCGCGTTCCGTCTCTGCCGTTGCGCGGGCCTATGCGCGAGGGCGTACTGACCGGCAGACGCCGCCGCGTCACGATCGGCGATCGCCGGTGAACTCTGGCGTAGCCCCTCGCCTCCTCTCCAGGCTTCCAAGGAATTAATCACTATGCTGCGTTCTCTGCATGACCTCAGGAAATACACGCTGTCGGCAACCGATGGAAATATCGGCAGCGTCACTGACTTCTACTTCGATGACGAGTCGTGGGTCGTTCGCTACCTCGTGGTCGATACGGATCCGTGGCTGATGGGACGTACCGTGTTGATTTCCCCGATCTCGATCGGTCGGCCGGATTTCATGGAGCGCGACCTGCCCGTCACCCTGTCGAAGGACCAGATCCGTCAGAGCCCCGACGTCAACGCTCATCGGCCGGTGTCGCGGCAGATGGAGTCCGGGTACGCCGGTTACTACGGCTATCAGTCGTACTGGACCGGGGCGGGTCTCTGGTGGGGTGGTATCTACCCCAACGCCGGCTACGGTTACGGCGGTGGCGAATCGGGCTGGCTGCCACTCGAGCAGCGACGGCAGATGTCGTCCGGCTACCTGCGGGACCTCGCAGACCATCATGCCCGCGATGACGTCCACCTGCGCTCGTCGAACGCGGTTACGGGCTACCACATCCTCGCCACCGACGGCGAACTCGGCCACGTGGATGGCTTTCTGATCGACGAGGACACCTGGGCGATACGCTTTCTCATCGTGAACACCAGCAACTGGTGGGTCGGGCAGCAGGTACTCGTGGCGCCGGAGTGGATCGAGCGGATCAGCTGGTCGGACAGCGTGGTAACGCTCGCCATCAGCCGCGACACCGTGCGCAGCGCCCCGCCCTACAAGGCAGGCCAGGTCATTGAACGGACGCAGGAGCCCGCCCTGTTCGCCCATTACGGCCGCACGGGCTTCTGGAAGCCCGGCGAGAGCCGCGTGCGGGCCTGAGCCGGTCGCTGGTGCGGCAGAAGGCCGGATCGGGTTTGCCGATCCGGCCTCGGGTGCGGTGCCTGCGCTCAAAGCGCTTGCGTGCGGGCGCGCGGCGGGGCTGACATCACCCGGTGGCGCAGAAATCAACGGGTTGTCGCGGTCCAGGCCACGGACCGTGTCAGTGGCGCGGCAACGGGCGGGTGTGGCGGCGGTGTGTTGTTGCGGGGGCCCGACGCGGACGCTGGCGCGGTTGCGACCCTGTCGCCGCGTTGAATAGGCGCGCGCACCGTGCCGGTCGGGGGCGTTGTTCTGACGGGCCGGGTTCTGACGGGCCGGACGACGGACCCACCCCAACCGGGGTGAGTCCGCGCCATCTCTTGGCTAGACGGGACCGTGTAAGGTCATTACGCGGCCTTGGTCGCTCCCGCTGCCGTTACCGCGTGCTCCTTCACGGCCGAGTTGGTGGCATCCGCGGCATGCGCCGTGTGCGCCGCCGCAATGACGGTGTGATGGGCGGCGAGCTCCGGCTTTGCGGCGTCGCTCGCCTTCGCGGCCTCGGTGTGATGCTTCGCTGCCGTCTCGAGGTGCGTGGCGGCCTTGACGTGCATCTCGGCGATTTTCGATTTCGTGATCATGGGATTGTCCTCGGTGGGTGGGTCTGACCCGGGCGCCGGACTCGGCAGCGGTATCTCCGTCTGCCCCGTATCGCACCCGCCATCAGCGAGCCCTCACACTAACTACCGCGGGCGTGACAATCGGTACGCCACCCCACACAGCCGTCGCCGATGCCTCACCTGCCCGCCTTCGCGGGCGCTATGTCGCCCAGCGCACAGTGCGGGCGGGCCGCCTGCGGTAGCGTGATTTCCTGTCCCCGCGGACTCCCTCACCGGTCGATACCCCATGAAGAATCCGAACGTTGCCTTGATTGCTGCCTGCCTCCTGCTGCCCGCCACCGTCATGGCCGATGCACCGCCGATGGTGCCCGCCGCCCACGAGACCTGTGCCGACATCAAATGGAACCCGGTGTTTCTTACCCGCTACCCCAAGGCCCCGGCGGCCTGCCGCTCGGTCGAGACGCAGGACGGCGTCAAGTACGCCAAGTTCATGGGCAAGGTCGCGAAGGTCGGCCCCACCTTCGTCGAGGTCGCGGTCTCGGACGTGGCCGACTACCCGATCAGCACCATCGCCTTCGAGATCGGCGTCGGTGGTCGAATCACCGTCAACGACAAGGTCGAGAAGGTCAGCGAACTGAAAATGGATGACCGCCTGACCTTCTGGGTGCGCGAGGGCGAGTTCGGCATCTCCCCGACGATCGCGGACAAGCCGATGCGCATCGTCAAGCCCGAGGCGATGCCCTCGAACTGACGCGCCTCACCCGGGGTTCAGCGCCGGGCGCATTCCCGCTCGACGTCAGGCCCCTGCGGCCGCGGCGCTGGCCGCGACCGCCGCCTCGGCCGCGCGCTCATCGCCGCTCCACTTGGCGAGCACCGCCTTCAGCGCCCTGACGTCGATCGGCTTCGACAGAAAGTCGTCCATCCCGGCCTCGACGCAGTGGACGCGCTCGGCCTCCATGACGCCGGCCGTCAGGGCAATGATCGGTGTCCGCCGGCCACTCCCTGCCTCGTGCTCGCGGATCGCCTTCGTCGCCTCGAAGCCGTCCATGCGACCCATGTGGCAGTCCATCAGGATGAGGACGTAGCCGCCGTCCTTCGCGCGCTCAAGCCCCACCTCGCCGTCGTCGGCGAGGTCGACGGCAAAGCCCGCCTTCTCGACGAGGCGCCTGGCGAGCATCTGGTTGACGGGGTTGTCCTCGATGATCAGGACGCGCCTCGCCGCCGCCACCGATCCGGCGTCCACCGCCGCGGTCGCTGCCGCCGGGACGCCCGCCGGCGCCGCCGGGGCACTCTCCAGGATGCGGCACTCGTGCAGGGTCTGGCGCAGCGCCTGGGCGCGATCGACGGCGTTTTGCAGGTTCTCCGGGACGACGAGCGGGTTCGGCACCCGGATGTCGTAGGTGTTTCGCTCGCCCTGCGCGCCCGAGCCGCGGCAGTGCGCGCGGCTCGTCAGGTTGATGAGGGCGACGTGAAAGAACCGCTCGTCGCGCCTGACGTGTTCGAATACCGTCCCCTCAGCCA
>CAITAM010000516.1 GCA_903890265.1 uncultured Pseudomonadota bacterium
CTGCTTCTGGCCGATCGCGACGTAGATGCACTTAACGCCGGTCGACTTCTGGTTGATGATCGTGTCGAGCGCGACGGCGGTCTTGCCGGTCTGGCGGTCGCCGATGATGAGCTCGCGCTGGCCGCGGCCGACGGGCACCATCGAGTCGATCGCCTTGAGACCGGTCTGTACCGGCTGCGACACGCTCTTGCGGTAGATAACGCCGGGCGCCACGCGCTCGATCGGCGCCTTGGCGGCGGCCGCGATCGGGCCCTTGCCGTCGATCGGGTTGCCGAGCGCGTCGACGACGCGGCCGAGCAGCGCCTCACCGACCGGCACCTCGAGGATACGGCCCGTGGTCTTGACCACGTCGCCTTCAGAGATGTGCTGGTAGTCGCCGAGCACGACCGACCCGACCGAGTCCTGCTCGAGGTTCAGCGCGAGGCCGAAGCTGTTGCCCGGGAACTCGATCATTTCGCCGTAGCGCACGTCGGCGAGGCCGTGGATGCGCACGATACCGTCGGTAACGCTGACCACCTGGCCCACGTTGCGTGCGTCCGCCGCGGGCGCGAAGTCGGCAATACGTGCCTTGATGAGGTCGCTGATTTCGGATGCCTTGATGGACATGATGATTCCTCGTGCAGGGTCGCCCGGTCAGTCCCGGGTCATCTGCGTGGAGAGTCGCGCGAGGCGACCCTTGAGCGAGCCGTCGATCACGAGATCGCCGGCCTGGATGACGGCGCCGCCGAGCAGCGTCGGGTCGACGCTCTCGTGCAGACGCACGTCGCGCTTGAAGCGCGTGCTGAGCGCGGTCTTGAGCTTCGCCTGCTGGGCGGCATCGAGCGCCATCGCCGTCACCACGGTGACATCGATGGTGTTCTCCGCGGTCGCGCGCAGCTCGGCGTACTGGCGGGCGATGTCCGGCAGCGTGTCGAGGCGGCCGTTCTCGCCGAGGAGCACGAGGAAGTTCTTCGCGCCCGCGTCGACCGTGACACCGGCAGCGGTCAGAACCTTGGCGACGAACTCCGCGGAGGCGTCGTGGGTGCGCTGCGGCGCGGCGATCGCCTCGCGCACGCGCGCATCGGCCACGACGTCGGCTGCGGCGTCCAGGAAGTCGCCCCAGGCCTTGAGCTGCCCAGCGCCCTGCGCGTGCATGAACGCGGCACGGGCGTAGGGTCGGGCGATGGTCGCTAGTTCTGCCATGTGGTGTCCCGGTTGCCTGCGCTAGCGGTGCTTAAGGAGGCGCTCAGGAATGCGCCGCGATCTGGCCGGCCAGTTCGTCGAGCAGCGCCGCGTGCGTCGAGGCGTTTACCTCGCGCCCGAGGACCTGCTCGGCGCCCTTGACGGCCAGTGCCGCCACCTGATCGCGCAGGTCTGCGCGGACCCGCGTCGACTCGGCGGCGATTTCCGAGCGCGCCGCGCTGATCAGACGCTCGCCCTCGGACATGGCGGTGTTCTTCGCCTCGTCCACGAGCTCGTTCGACCGCTTGGCCGCCTGGTCCACGAGCACCTGGGCCCGCGCACGCGCGTCCTTGATGATCTCCTGGGCCTTGGCCTGCGCGTCCTCGAGGTCCTTCTGGCCGCGATCCGCGGCCGCGAGACCCGAGGCGATCTTCGCCTGGCGCTCTTCGATGGCCTTGTTGATCCCGGGCCAGCCGAACTGCATGACGAGCCAGGCCACGGCGAAGAACGCCAGTCCCTGGATGATCAGTGTGATGGTGATGCTCATTGCCGTCGCTCCACGCCCCCGGTCGGCCGGGAGCGTCCGTCGCTTAGTGCAGGTTCGAGAGGACCGGGTTCGCGAACAGCAGGAGCAGCGCGATCGCCACACCGATGATGGGCACCGCGTCCAGCAGGCCGGCGACGAGGAACATCTTCGTCTGCAGCATGTTGGCGAGCTCCGGCTGGCGCGAGGCGCCCTCGAGGAACTTGCCGCCGAGCAGCGCGAAGCCAATCGCGGTGCCGAGTGCGCCAAGGCCGATCAGAAGGCCGGCGGCGATGACGGTCATGCTCAGAACCTGAGCAATTGCGGTCGTATGATCCATGGTGGTCTCCGTTCGTCGTTAACGTCGCAAATCAAAACAAAATCGTCGTCAAACTCAAAAACCCGGACTCAGTGATGCTCGGTCGCCATGCTGAGATAGACGATGGTGAGCATCATGAAAATGAAGGCCTGCAGGGTGATCACGAGCACGTGGAAGGCGGTCCACACGAAACCCGCGATGAACTGAATCGGGCCGAGCACCCAGGGCACCCAGGAGCCGAGCGTGGAGCCCAGCGTCAGGCAGGCGATCAGGATGAAGATGAGCTCGCCCGCGTACATGTTGCCGAACAGTCGCAGGCTGAGCGACATCGGCCGCACCGCCTCTTCGATGAGTCGCAGCAGCAGGTTCGGGAAGGCGCACAGCACCTTGCCGACGACGCCGTTGGCGTGGAACGGCGCGGTCAGGAACTCGCCGAAGAACGTGACGATGCCCTTCGACTTGATGCCGTAGTACTGGATCAGGAGGAAGACGCCGAGCGCCATGCCGACGGTGGTGGAGAGGTCCGCGGTCGGCACCACGCGCAGGTACTCGAGGCCCGCGCTCTCGCCGATCGCCGGCAGCAGGTCGACCGGGATCATGTCCATGAAGTTCATCAGGAACACCATGCAGAAGATGGTGATCGCGAGCGGCGTGACGAAGGTCCGGTCGCCGTGGAACATGTCCTTGACGAGGCTGTCGATGCCGTCCAGCACCATCTCGACCGCGCACTGGAACTTGCCGGGCACGCCCGCCGTCGCCCGGCCGGCGACCCGCAGCAGCACGATCAGGAACACGGCCGCGATCAGCAGCTTGAAGAACACCGAGTCGAGATGGATCGCATTGAAGCCGTCGCCCGAACTCAGGTGAGTCAGGTGGTGCTTGATGTAGCCGGTCATGTCCACCGGACCCGCACTCTCGACTTCGGTCGCCATCTGCGTCGCCACCCTTAAGACCGGGTCACTGCCACCCGGATCAAGCCCAGAATCCCGCTCCGACCGGCGAAGGGCCGGGCCGCCTCAGCGCACCCTGGCCATCGCGATCCAGAACCCGATCTGCGCCGCCAGCATCCCGAGGATGAGCGGCAGCGCCTCCAAATTCGCTCTCGTCAGCCCGAACCACAGCGCGCCGCCGAGCCAGAGCCACTTCAGCGCCGCCCCGGCGTACAGGCCGCGCGCCAGCACCCTCGCCGGCGCCACCCCCGGCGCGAACAGCCGCCAGCCGAAGATCGCCGTACCGACCGTCACGATCACGCCGCCCGCCAGCGCCGAGTGCGCCGCGCGCGGACCGCTCAACCCCCAGGCCGCGACCGCCACTAGCGCAGCGCAGCATAACTGCATCCGCAGGTACCTGAGCACGAGTCGCTGATTTCGGCGTCGTACGTCAGACATCGCGCTGGCGCAAAAAAACCACTTCAGGGCACGCGTCGCCCGCCCGAAGTGGTTCGGTCGTCAGCCGGCCCGCGGAGGACCGGCGGTAAAGCGCGCGCATTATAGGCACGATCCCGCACTGCTTCAATGGGAAAAACGGCCAGTTAAACCGTTGAGACTCTTACTTATTGCGCCCGATCAGCGAATATGGGCCAGGATTCCGTCCAGTTCGTCGAGCGTCGTGAAGTGGATGGTCAGCTGGCCGCGGCCGCGGCCGCTGGCGCGGACCTCGACCTTGGCGCCCAGTTTCTCCGAGAGTTCGGTCTCGAGCCGGCGTACGTCCGACTGTCCGGCCGGCGCCACATCCGCACCCGGCGGAGTGGCCGGCGCCAGCAGGCGGCGGACCAGGGCCTCGGTGTCGCGCACCGACAGGCCCTTGGCCACCACCAGTGCCGCCACCTCCACCTGCTGGCGGCGGTTGGTCAGTGGCAGGAGCGCCCGGGCATGGCCCATTTCGAGCTCGCGGCGCTCGAGATGCGCCTTCACCTCGTCGCCGAGCTCGAGCAGGCGCAGCAGGTTCGACACCGCCGCGCGCGAGCGGCCAACGGCCGCCGCGGCATCCTGGTGGGTCAGCT
Source organism: uncultured Pseudomonadota bacterium (assembly GCA_903890265.1). Classification (GTDB taxonomy): domain Bacteria; phylum Pseudomonadota; class Gammaproteobacteria; order Steroidobacterales; family Steroidobacteraceae; genus CAIKMS01. The sequence continues at coordinate 4,006 of CAITAM010000516.1, forward strand.
CGAAGTCCTCGATGAGGCGCGCCAGCGCGCGTGCTTCTTCGAGCGGGTTCAGGTTCTCCCGCTGGATGTTCTCGATGAGCGCCATCGCGACCGCCGCCTCATCGGGCACGCGGCGGATGATGGCGGGGATCTCGGCCAGCCCGGCGAGCTGGGCTGCGCGCCAGCGTCGCTCGCCGGCGATGATCTCGTAGCGCTGCGAGCCGGCGCCGGCGCCGTCGAGCGGCCGCACGACGATCGGCTGGACGACGCCCTGAGCGCGGATGGACTGCGCGAGTTCCTCGAGTGACTCGACGCGCATGTCGGCGCGGGGCTGGTATTTCCCGCGCTGCAGCAGGTCGAGCGGCAGGCGCGCGAGCTCGTCCTCGCTCGTGACGACGGCCGCCGGCGCCTGCGCCGCGCCCGCCTGGCTGCCGGCCTGCTGCGCCGCGGCGGCCGCCGTTACCTGGCGCGCGGTCGCCTGGCCGAGCAATGCCTCGAGGCCGCGACCCAATCCGGTTTTCTTCACTGTCATGGTCGGTCCGCCCGTCGGAAGGCGGGAAAGTGTACACGCAGCCGCGCGACTCGCGCAGACGGCTCGGCTGCCGCGCGGCCGCCGCTCACTCGTCGCGGTCGGTGGCCGGGAGTTCGGGCGGGGCGCCGGCCTCGTCCTCGCGGCGGATCATTTCGCCGGCGAGCGCGAGGTAGGCGAGCGCGCCGCGCGATTCCTTGTCGTGGTAGAGCGCCGGGCGGCCAAACGACGGCGCCTCGGCGAGCCTGACGTTGCGCGGAATGACCGTTCGGAACACGAGGTCGCCGAAGTGCTGGATGAGCTGCGCGCTGACTTCGTTGGCGAGGTTGTTGCGCGGGTCGAACATCGTGCGCAGGATGCCCTCGAGCTTGAGATCCGGGTTGATGCTCGCCTGCACCTGGTCGATGGTGCTGATGAGCGCCGACAGCCCCTCGAGCGCGTAGTACTCGCACTGCATCGGTATCAGCACCGAATCGGCCGCCGCGAGCGCGTTGACGGTCAGCATGTTCAGCGCCGGCGGGCAGTCGATCAGGATGATGTCGTAGCGGTCACGAACGCGTGCCAGGGCCTGCTTCAGCTTGATCTCACGGCCGGTCAGGAGCGTCAGGAGCCGCACTTCCGCCGCCGTCAGGTCCTGGTTCGACGGCACGAGATCAAAACCGGCCGGGTCGCACGAGACCAGCGCGTCGGCGACGGCGACGGTGCCCATCAGCACGTCGTAGGCGGAGTGCACGATCGAGCCCTTGTCGACCCCGCTGCCCATGGTGGCATTGCCCTGCGGATCGAGATCGATCAGCAGGA
>CAITAM010000517.1 GCA_903890265.1 uncultured Pseudomonadota bacterium
CCCTTGGCGCCGATGGCCTTCAAGGCGCCGAATTTTTCGAGATTTTCGGATATGAACGTGTAGAAAGTCTGACCCGAAATGGCCAGACCCACGATGAAGGCGATGACCGTCATCAGCAGAATGTTAACGCCGACCCCGGTCTTGTAGATGTAGTAGCTGGCGATGCCGCTGTTGAATTCGTCCTTGGTCAGAGCCGAATAGCCGAGCGCGGCGACGTTGCGCTTGATGGCAAGCACTGCCGCGTCGCTCTTGGCCTGGGCGAGAACGTACGACAGCGTGAAGTTGTTCTGCGGGATGAACTGGATGGCGCGACTGTACGTCGTGTACAAGGTCGGCACGCCGGTGAGTCCATTGGACGCGACTCTCGCGATACCGACGATCTTGACGAGGTGGTTGTTGAGCTCGAACGTGCTGCCGATCCGCGGGCTCTGCAGCTTCGGGAATTCCGCATCGTTGACGACGATGAATGCATTGTCGGCATAAATGTCGTGAATGTCGCCCTGCAGGAGCTCGGGGCGTCCGAACAGGCTTTCATCGTCGAGGCCGATGACGCTGACACCCTGGTAGGTACCGTTCGGGAGCTTGATGGTCGCGCCGCCGATGAAGAGCGGCACCGCGTAGCTGACGCCGTCCATGCTGCGCAAGGCGTCCAGCAGGTAATTGGGCATCGGTATCGGGCTCGCGGCCGTGTTGACCGCGGGATCCATGACCCACATGCTGGCGCCGATGTTGGTGACATTCGCATAGGCGCGGTTCAGGATCCCGGCGAACATCGCCGTCATCTGCATCATCAGGAACACGGCGAACGTGATCCCGATCAACAGCGCGGTGAACTTGCCCTTGTCATTGACCAGCAGCTTGAAGCCGATGCGCAGGACGCCGCTGTTCTTCACGGCGGCGCCGGATTCGTCGGGCGCGGCTGATTCCACCATCCCCCGCCCAGCGCGACGAACAATGCCACGGTGTCCTGGCAGCGCTGCGCGACGGCCTGCAAATAGCCGATGGTCGCTTCTTGGAACTGGACGTCGGCCGTCCATACCTCGAGGTACGACACCAGGCCCGCGCGGTAATCGACCTGCAACAGCTTGAGCGCCTCGCCGGCGGCGCGCTGTGCCTCGACCTCGGCCTGCAGCGCCTGCGCATCGTGCTCCAATGCCTTCAATGCGTCGGCGACTTGCGCGAACCCATCGAGCACGGTCTGCCGATAGGTCGCCTGCGCCGCCTGATAGGCGTCGATTGCCGCCTTGCGCCCGTACCAAAGCCTGCCGCCCTGAAACAACGGAATCGACACTGACGGACCGATGCTCCAAAACTGGCCGCTGGCCGCCGACAGCTGGCCGAAGCTCGAGGCCGACCCACCGTACGCGGCGTTCAAGGTGATGCTGGGAAACATCGCGGCCGTGGCGACGCCGATGTTGGCGCTGGCCGCGTGCAGTTGCGCCTCCGACGAAAGGATATCCGGCCGTTGACGCGCCAGATCCGATGGCAGGCTCACCGGCAGGTCGAGCGGCAGGGACAGCCCGGTCAGCTCGAGGTCCGGCAAGCTTACCTTGGACGGCACGACCCCTTCCAGGCTGGCGAGCAGGTCCTCGGTCTGGCTGATCTTCTGCTTCAACGGCGCGAGCGCCGCCTGATTCGCGGCGATCAGGCTGCGCAGACTCAACACGTCGGAGTAGGGCGCCGTTCCGGCGCGGACCTGCACTTCGGTGGACTTCAGTTCGTCGCGCTGCAGCCCGATCAGCTGCTCGGTCGCGCGAACCTCCGCGATGTAAGCGGCGCGCGCGATGCAGGTATTGACGACATTGGCGGACAGGGTCAGGTAGGCCGCCTTGGCCGCGTAACGCTGGTAGTCGACCTGGGCCTTGAGCCCCTCCACCGCGCGTCGTTCGCCGCCGAACAGGTCGAACGCATAGCCGATGGTGCCGTTCAGGGTGATCAGATTGAACACCGAGGGAGGCGACTGCAGGCCCTGCTGCAGCGGCGCGATGCGTTCGCGGACGGCGCCGAGATTGGCCCCGACCTGCGGAAAGAAAACCCCGTAGCCCGCGCGCACTTTGTCCTGACTCTGACGCAGGCTGGCCTCGGATGCCTGCAGCGTCGGATTGTTGTCGAGCGCGCGCCGCACCGTGTCATCGAGCTGCGCCGACTTGAAGAGGCGCCACCAATCGGTGTCGAGCGCAGCGCCGGCGGCGAAATGTTGCACCTGAGCGTCCGCCTCGACCGTGGAGGCGGGCATTGCCTCGGTCGTGTAGCGGTCCGCTTCCAGCGGCGCAGGACGCACGAAATCGGGTCCCACTGCGCAGGCCCCCAACGTCGCGAGGATCAGCCCGAGGCAGGCGCCTTTGCCTACCGATGATGGAGTTGTCTTCATCGCATGGGCGCGGCGCGCGCCGCACGCGGTCTCGCCGTCACTGTTGCCCGATGTATACATCGACTTCCTGGCCCGGGTAGACCGGAGAGTCCGACTTCCGGAAACGGAAAATCACCGGCAGCACCCGCAGGTCGACCTGCTCCTGGCGCTCATTCGACAGCTCGATTTTGGGCGTCACATACGGCTGCACCCGGACGAACTCCAGCGGTACCTTGATGGTCGAGCCGCGGACCGACATCTGCGCGCGGATATGGAATGCATTGGGCAGACGCGAAACCAGTATCTCGTCGACAAAGCAGCGCACCGCCAGGTATTCCTGGGGCGGACCGATGACCATTATCGGGTCCTGTCCCTGCGTGTACGTGTCGTACACGCCGAGGGGAGACACGTAGCTGCTGGCGCCCGCGTAAAGAGCCAGCACGACGCCGTCCGTCTGCGACCTGATCGTATATTTCACGAGCAAAGCCGCGGCGGCCTCGTATGCGGCATTGAGCGAATCGTAGGTCTTCTGCTGGTTGAGGATGTCGAAGCTCCACGCGCCCGCCTTGGTCAGAGCGTATTGGCGGCGCGCGACCTCGACCGCCGCATCGCCCTGGTGCACGGCATCTTCCGCGATGTCGAGCACGCTCTTGCTGATCGAATGCGGGTCTGCATCGTAGGCCGCGCGGTCCTTGTCGTACTGGTCGCGCGCCGCCTTGAGGTTGGCCGCCGCCAGGTCAACCTGCGATCCGGCTATCTCCAGGGTTTCCTTTCGCGGCTCGGCCTTCAGTTCGTTGAGCAGTGCCAGGGCGGCCTCCGACTGTGAGCGCAGCTGCGCAGTCGTTTGCTTTTGCACGGAGTCGTCGATCTTCAGCAGCACGGCACCGGCGGCAACGCTCTGGCCTTCCTTCGCCAGCACCTGGGTGACCGCACCGGATACCTCCGGGTAGACATTGATGTTAGAGCCGCTCGACTGGTCGCTTTCGATGATGCCGTTCGCAAAGATCGCGGTCGCATACGGGCTGCTCGCCGGCGCAAATACCGGAGGCTGCGCCTTGCGCTGGATGCCGAAGATATAGGCCGCCACCAGTCCGGCCAGCACGCCGGCTACCGCCAGGGAGAAAATGATCTTGTTTCTCACTCCGTGCCCTTGTCCAGTCCGGTGATGCGTCCGTCTTCCATGTGGATGATCCGATCTGCATATTCGTTGATCCGCGCATCGTGGGTCACGATCAGAATGCAGCGCTTGGCGTTGAGCACCTTGGACTTCACGAACGAGATGATCATCTTCCCCGTATCGCCATCGAGCGAGGCCGTGGGTTCATCGAAGATCAGAATTTCCGGGCTGCTGACGATGGCGCGCGCGATGGCGACCCGCTGCTGCTCTCCGCCGGAGAGCTTGACGGGCAGCATCTCGCCCCGGCCCTTCAGGCCGACGATCTCGAGATACTTGTTGGCTTGTGCGATGGAGTCATTCCAGTCGCGGTCCTGCAGGAGCAGCGGGATCGCGACGTTCTCGGCGGCGGTCAGCCGGGGAAAGAGATGGTAGTCCTGGAATACGAAGCCGATCGTGTGCAGCCTGAAGTCGGCCAGCTGGTCGTTGTTCTGGGTCCACAGGTCGATGCCCTTCACCGTCACTGTGCCGGAGGTGGGGCGCAGGATGCCGGAGATCATGCTGAGCAACGTGGTCTTGCCGCTGCCGGACGGGCCGACGATGAACAACATCTCGCCGAACCTGGCCGACAAGACGACGGCCTTCACGGCGGTCACCTTGGCCTCGCCTTCGCCAAAAGATTTGGTCAGGCCATTCGC
>CAITAM010000518.1 GCA_903890265.1 uncultured Pseudomonadota bacterium
CGCGACGAAGGCGACCGCGTCGGCTGCGGCTCCGGCTGCCACGCCCGCTGCGGCACCGGCCTCGACCACGGCAAAATCGACCGGCGGCTCGGGCGCCGGCGTCAGTGCCGATCCCACCGGCGCGATCGCCAAGTGCAAGGACGGCATGTACAGCCATGCCTCGTCGCACAGCGGCGCGTGCTCGCGGCACGGTGGCGTGGCCGAGTTCCTCGACGCCAAGCAGTAAGACCACGGCGGGCCGGGACGCATGCGCGTCCCGGCCGAGGCGGATACCCCGCTCAGGCGTCCGGCCGGATACCGGTCGACGGCGGCCGGCAGAGCGCGGCGCGCGGCGCGGCGGCCCGGATGAGTCGGCACGACGGATCGGCCACGGCCGCACCGCAGACACCGAGCGCCACCGTCCAGCGATCGCAGACGAGCACGAGCGTCACGGGTCGCGGCTTCACGCGGCGGGCCATCTCCGCGAGGTGCTCAACGAACTCCTCGTCGTTGCCGCCGAAATCGCTCTGCCGCACCGCCCGGCCGGTCTCGATGCGCAGGAACGCGGCCTGGTTGGAGGCGATCCACTCCTCGGCCGGCAGCTCGCGAACGGCACTCAGCAGGAGCGGGTCGGCCGCAAGGCGCGTCAGCATTTCAGGCTCGCGCCGCTCGCCTGCCGTGCGGTCCACCGCGGCCACCCCCAGCAGGGCCGCGAGCACGGCAGCCCCCGCCGGTAGCAACCGCCGCCAGCGGCCGCCCCGCGCATCGACCAGCACGGCGCCGAGCAGCAAGAGCGCGAACGTGTACTGCAGCGCGTGCCGGTCGTCGATCAGTCCGCCCCATTCATAGACTGTTCGTGAGTACACGGTGAGCGCGCCACCACAGGCCACGTAAGCGGCCAGCAGGGAGCCGAGCCGGCCGGCCGGCGTGGCGCGGCCCACGAGAGCCGCCGACGCCAGCACGCCGCCAAGCACGGCAACGACCGTCAACGCGACCACGGTGGCGGGCGGTCCGGCGTCCCCGGGCCACAATTCGAGGTCGCCCAGCTGACCGGCCACCCAGTCAGCGACGTTGAGGAGCAGGCCGTAGGTCGACGCCGGCATGGTGTACGGGCTGACGCTACCGAGCACCACGAGGTAATACAGCTTCAGGAGCGCGTAGACGGGCAGCAGCCCCGCCAGCCAGCCGACGAGCATTCCGCGCGGCGAGCGCTCGCGCCACCACTCGATGGTCCAGAAGACCGTCCCTGCTGCGATGACGGCCAGACCCGCGTTGCGCGTGACGTAGCACAGCCCGGCACACGCCCCCGCCCAGACAGCACGGCGTCGGTCGCCGCGGGCCGCCGCCTGCCACGTCAGCCCGAGTGCCACGACCGCGACCAGCAGGCCCGGCAGGTCGGAGTAGCCGACGTAATGCCAGTAGCCAACGCCGCGCGTGAACAGCACCGCAACGCCAATCGCGACGAGCACGCTGTCAGCGAGCGCGCCGCGAAAGGCAAGCAGCAACACCACGGGGAGCAGCGCCGCCGACACGCGCGGCAGTAAAAGCAGTGCGGCCTTCAGGCCACCCGCGAACGGGGACGCCAGCGCGACCAGCAGCGGCAGGCCGGGCGGGAAAAGCACCTGGCCCATGGTCGGCTGGTTCGGTATCTCAAGACCCCACGGCACCACCGCCGGCCATTGACCCGCGGTGATCGAGCCGGCCATCTCAAGGTATGACGCACTGTCGCTGAGGTAGGGGTAGCGTGTGCCGGACACGACCGCCGAATAGGCCGCTACGAGGGCTGCACCGCTGGCGAGCGCCACCAACACCCATACCCACGCGGCGACGAGACGCCGCCCCCCGGCCGCCGCGGTCAGAGGAAAAGATCCGGTGCCAGCCGGGTACTGCCGGGCACGACCGAGTAGCCCGAGAGGTCCGTGATTCCGTGCGCGCGCAGCACTTCGTCATCGATCAGGAATCGGCCGGAGTGGCCGGGTGATGCGGCATCCTGTGCCAGAACGAGCGCCGCCGCGTCAGCCATGATGGCCGTCGTCCGGCAGTGCTCCGGCAGTATCCCCGGGATCATCTGCAGCGCCGCGGTCTGAATCACCGTCCGCGGCCACAGCGCGTTGACGGCGATCCCGAGCGGACGGAATTCCTCGGCATGGCCGAGCACGCACAGGCTCATGCCGTACTTCGCCATGGTGTACGCCACGTGCGGGGCAAACCATTTGGCGTCGAGGTTGAGTGGCGGCGACAGCGTCAGAATGTGCGGGTTGCGACCCGCCTTCGCCGACGCCGTCAGCAGCGGCAGCAGTGCCTGCGTGCAAAGGTAGGTACCGCGTACGTTGACGCCGAACATGAGATCGAACCGCTTCATGGGAGTGGCCGAGGTTGGCGTCAGGTTGATCGCACTCGCATTGTTGATGAGGATATCGACACCACCAAAGCGGGCCTTGGCGGCCTCGACAGCGGCCAGCACGCTCTCCTCGTCACGGATATCGGCCTGCACGGGCAGGCAGCCCACGTTGTGTGCCTTGCCGGCTGCCTCGATCTCGGCGGCCGCGGTGTAAATCGTGCCCGGCAGCCTCGGATTCGGCTCCACGGTCTTCGCCGCGATAACGACATGCACACCTTCCGTGGCAAGCCGCGTCGCGATCGCAAGGCCGATACCGCGTGACCCACCGCTGATGAACGCCACCTTGCCGACGAGGCCCGTATCGATGCTCATCTCTGCTCCCTTGCCGCGCCTGCGCGGACCTCAGTCGAGACCGGAAAAATCGGGCCGCCGGCGCTCGAAAAACGCGGTGAACGCCTCTCTGGCGGCGGGGGACGCGAGGCGGCGTATGAATTCGTCCGCCTCGACCCGAATCTGCGCGCTGACGGCTGCGGCCATGCTGCCCTTCATCAGGCGCTTGGTCGCCTGCAGCGAGCCGCGAGGCAGCGCCACGAGCTTCGCGAGCTGCTTATCCACGTGCCCGGCGAGCTCCGCCTTCGGCACCACAGCCGTGATCAGCCCCATGCCGAGCGCCTCGGCCGCGCCAAACGGCTCACCCAGGAAGAGCTTCTCGGCGGCACGCGGGTAACCGGCCAGCAGAGGCAGCAGCAGGCTCGATGCCGCCTCCGGCGCGAGCCCGAGCTGGGTGAAGGGCAGCTGGAAACGGGCTTCTTCCGCCGCGTAGATCAGATCGCAATGCAGGAGCAGGGTCGTACCGATGCCAATCGCCGGTCCACTGACCGAGGCGACCACCGGCTTCGTGGCCGTGCTGAGCGCCGTCAGAAAGCGAAATACCGGCGACGCTTCACCGCTCGGCGGATTCTTCAGGAAATCTTCAAGGTCATTGCCGGCGGTAAAAACCTCGGCGTGGCCCTCGATGAGGATCGCCCGCACTTCCGGGTTCTGCTCGGCATCGAGCACGGCGCCGGCCAGCGCTTCGTACATCGCGGCGGTGATGGCGTTCTTTTTCGCGACCCGCGCAAAGCAGATCCGGCTGGTCGCGTCCCTGAATTCTCTGGTCACGTCCATCGGCACTGGCCCTCGGCGATACGGCAGTCACGACCAGACCGCATTAGGCCATTTGCGGCCCGCGGATGCCAGTGAGGTGGACTGCTTTGCGCGAAACCGACGCGCCCGGTAAAAAGGCGTGTTGAAATCGCCCGCAAGCCCCGCTGCCGAGACGCCCCCGCGCCGATGACAATACCCATCGCCACCGCAGACCAGAGCGTATGACCCCGGAAACGCCCTCGCCGCTGCATACACCGATGATGCAGCAGTACCTCGCGATCAAGGCCCAGCATCCCTCGATCCTGGTGTTCTACCGCATGGGCGATTTCTACGAGCTGTTCTTTGACGACGCCCGTCGCGCCGCAAAACTGCTCGACATTACGCTGACGACGCGCGGGCAGTCGGCCGGCCAGCCGGTCGTCATGGCCGGCGTGCCGGTCAGTACGCTCGAGACGTACCTCGCAAGGCTCGTCCGACACGGCCTGTCGGTCGCGATCTGTGAACAGGTTGGCGAGGTCGGCAAGGGCAAGGGGCCGGTGGAGCGGGCGGTCGTCAGGATCGTCACGCCCGGCACCGTCACCGAAGACAGTCTGCTGGACGCCCGGCGCGCAACGCTGATTGCCGCACTCGCCACCGATGGCGCGGCATTCGGCCTAGCCTGGCTTGATCTCGC
>CAITAM010000519.1 GCA_903890265.1 uncultured Pseudomonadota bacterium
ACTTTCTTGCCGATGCGGCCCCGGCCGACGTCGGCTACCGGGCGCTTGCCGTCAATCTGAGCGACCTCGCGGCGATGGGCGCCACGCCCGCCTTTGCCTTGCTGTGTCTCACCCACCCGGACGGCGACGACCACTGGTGCGAGGCGTTTGCTGCGGCCTTCGACGCGCTGCTGCGCCTGCACCGGGTCGCTCTCGTGGGCGGCGACACGACGCGCGGGCCGCTCGCGGTCAGCGTGCAGGCCATGGGCTTCGTGCCGCGCGGCCAGGCGCTGACGCGGCGCGGCGCCAGGCCGGGTGACCTGATCTACGTCACCGGCTGGCCGGGCGATGCGGCGGCGGGGCTCGCGATCGAAAAGGGCACGCTGGCGGCCCGGGGCGCGGACCGGGCGTGGCTCGTCAACCGGTTCCGCCGTCCGGAGCCGCGCGTCGAGTTCGGGCAGCGACTGCGGGGCATCGCCTCGGCCTGCATCGACGTGTCCGATGGACTCGCCATCGACCTCGCGCGCCTGCTTGAGGCGAGTGGCGTCGCGGGCCAGCTGCGGGCGCAGGCGCTGCCGCTGTCGCGCGCGCTGTTCGCGCTGGCGGGCGCCGAGCGCGCCCGCGACTACGCCCTCTACGGTGGCGACGACTACGAGCTGCTCTTCACCGTGCCCGCCGAACGGCGCGCGGAGCTCGCCGCCCTGCAGGGCCAGGGCGCACCGGCCGTGCACTGCATCGGCGAGGTCGCCGCCGGCAGCGGCCTGCGGATCCGTGCCGACGGCGCAGACCTGCCGGTCAGGGGGTATGACCACTTCCGGACCTGACTCACGGGGGCGGGAGCGCAGGCCGCACGGGTAGCGAATCGGGAGGCCGTTCACAGTCGTGCCCGGCGGCACGACTTATCCTCGCTGCTCGCGGTCAAGGAACCGCCCTGTAAGACTCCCGGAGCGCGTCCCGAATGCTGAACTCACCGCCGACGGCGCGCGCCCACGGACCGTCGGTTCGCCAGTCCCGTGCGGTGCCCGATCGCGTCGGCAAGTACGAGATCATCAAGGAGGTCGGCCGTGGCAGCACGGGCTCGGTCTACCTCTCCAATGACCCGTACTACGGCCGCGACGTCGCGATCAAGATCTACAACATCGAGCCGGACGACAACCCGGAAAAGGCGCGCGTCGCGCGCAAGATGTTCCTCTCGGAAGCGCACATGGTCGGGATGCTCCAGCACCCGAACATCCTGCCCATATTCGATGCGGGCGAGGAGGGCGGTCATTACTACATCGTCACGGAATTCATCCACGGCGCGCGCACGCTCTCCGCGTATTGCCGGCCGGACAACCTGCTGCGCACGAACGACCTGATCGAAATTGTCTACAAGTGCGCGAAGGCGCTCAGCTATTCGCACGGCCGTGGCGTCATCCACCGCGACATCAAGCCATCGAACATAATGCTGACGGTCGACAACGACGTCCGGATCATCGACTTTGGCATCGCAATCGTGGCCGATTCCGAGATTTCCCGCATCGAGGGCATCGCCGGCAGCCCGTCGTACATGTCGCCCGAACAGGTGCAGTCGCTCGAGATTACCAATCGATCGGACCTCTACGCGCTCGGCGCCATGATGTACGAGCTGCTGACCGGCCATCGGCCGTTCCGCGCCAACAATCTGTCGAAACTCCTGCACCAGATCGTCTATGCCACGCCACCGCCGATTCACACGCTGCGCAAGGACGTGCCGGAGGATCTTGAGGCGGTGATCGCCAAGGTCATGCACAAGGACCCGGCGCGCCGCCACCGCAGCGGCCTTGAGTTCGCGGCCGATCTTGCACGGATTCACCAGCGACTGCGCTCGGCAAGCCCGCGGGCCAACGACCAGGAACAGTTCACCCTGCTCAGGCGTCTGAAGTTCTTCCACGACTTCGGGCACGCGGAGATCTTCGAGCTCCTGCGGGCTGCTCAGTGGCAGGACTACGGAACGGGCGAGGAGATCGTCAAGGAAGGCGAGATCGACGACCGTTTCTACGTCATCGTCTCCGGGTCCGTGGCCGTCGAGCGCCATGGCCGCCATCTCGGGCTGCTCGAGCAGGGCGAGTGCTTTGGCGAGACGTCGTACGTCCGCGGCGCAAAGCGTCAGGCCACGATCCGCGCGCAGGGCGACGTCACGGTGATGAAGGTGAGTTCAACGCTGCTGGAGCAGGTCTCGGCGTCCTGCCAGCTTCGCTTCAACAAGGCGTTCCTGCACTCGCTGATCCGCCGCCTGCAGAACGTCAGCTGATCGGCAGGCGCCCGCCCTAGGCCGGGCGCTTGTCGCGCTCGATTAGCGCGTAGGCCGAGTGGTTGTGGATGGATTCGAAGTTCTCCGCCTCAACGACGTAGGCGCCGATCCGGTCGTCCTCGTTCAGCCGCATCGCGACGTCACGAACGATATCCTCGACGAACTTCGGGTTGTCGTACGCCCGCTCGGTCACGTACTTCTCGTCGGGCCGTTTCAGGATGCTGTACACCTCGCAGGAGGCTTCCTTCTCCGCGATGTCGATGAGGTCCTCGATCCAGACGTGCGCGTCGATCCGTGCCGAGATCGTCACGTGTGAGCGCTGGTTGTGGGCACCGTAGTCGGAAATCTTCTTCGAGCAAGGGCAGAGGCTCGTGACCGGAACCACGACCTTGATCCAGGTTTCGCTGCGGCCATTTTTGCGCTCGCCGAGCAGCGTTGCCTGGTAATCCATGAGGCCCTTGACGCCCGACACCGGCGCGGCCTTCAGCACGAAGTAGCGGAATGACATCTCGATGTGGCCGGCATCGGACGCGAGGCGCTCGACCATCTCGTCCAGCATCGTGCGAAACGACGCCACGGTCAGTTCGCGTTCGTGCTGGTTCAGGATCTCGGCAAAACGCGACATGTGCGTGCCCTTGAAATTGTGGGGCAGGAACACGTACATGTTGAAATTCGCGACGGTCGCCTGCTCGCCGCCCGACCGGTCGGCGATACGTACCGGATGGTAGATATCCTTGATCCCGACCTTGTTGATCGCGATCTGGCGGTGATCGGCACGTCCCTGGACGTCCTCGATCGTGGCGGCGGTCGGGGCCGTCGGAGTCTCGCTCACTGTGGTGGTCATGGTGCAACTCTCTATCAGGCGGGCCCGGCGCCGGGCGCGTGCGTGCGGGGAGGGCCACGCGATTGCGCCGCGGCGTGCTGCCGGGCTGACGATTTAGACGCAGTCTAATTTATTGCCGGTGCGTCGTCATCCGGCGCCGGGCAGGACCCGGCGGGCGCTCGGCTGCCACCAGGCTGCAATGCGGCTGGCGATGGACGCGGCGTCGAGGCCGACATCCTTCAGGTTCTCCGTCCGCGAGCCGTGCTCGATAAAACGGTCCGGGAGACCAAGCTGCAGGGCCGGGCGCGGGTAGCCTCTGGCTTCCAGCAGCTCGAGTACGGCGCTGCCGGCGCCGCCGGCGACCGTGTTCTCCTCGACCGTCACGATCGCCTCTGCGCGGCCCGCCA
>CAITAM010000520.1 GCA_903890265.1 uncultured Pseudomonadota bacterium
GCCCTGCTCACGCTCGAAAGTGACAAGGCCACGCTCGACGTGCCGGCACCCGTGGCGGGTACTGTCCGGGAGATCTGCGTCAAGGTGGGTGATCGGGTCAGCGAGGGTTCGCTGATTGCGCGAGTCGACGTCAGCGGGACGACCGCGGTCATTGCCGATGACGTCGCCGCTTCCGCCGCGCCCGCGCCCGCGGCAGCGCCGGTGGCGGCGCCGCCGCCCGACGCGGACGACACCGAGCGGCTGCCGACGCTTGGCACGGTGCCCGGCGGCAAGCGCTACGGCCTCGTCGTGCTCGGCGCCGGTCCCGGCGGCTACACGGCGGCGTTCCGCGCGGCCGACCTCGGCCTCAATGTCGCCCTCATTGAGCGCGATCCGGTCCTCGGTGGCGTGTGCCTCAACGTGGGCTGCATTCCCTCAAAGGCCCTGCTGCACGCGGCGAAGGTCATCGAGGAGGCGCACTCGATGGCCGACTGTGGCGTACGCTTCGAGCCGCCTTCGATCGATCTCGCCGCGCTGCGCGGCTGGAAGTCGAAGGTGGTGTCCCGCCTGACGACCGGGCTCGGTGGCCTTGCCAAGGCGCGCAAGGTCGAGGTGATCCGCGGCGTTGCCACGTTCAGCGGATCGCACAGCCTGCTGGTGCAGGGTGAGGCGGGCGCCACGCTCGTCGAGTTCGATCAGTGCATCATTGCCGCCGGCTCCGAGCCCGTCCGCCTGCCGGGCGTCCCGGACGATCCCCGCATCATGGACTCGACGGGCGCGCTCGAGCTGCGCGAGATCCCGCCCCGCCTGCTCGTGGTGGGCGGTGGCATCATCGGTCTTGAGATGGCGACGGTGTACGCGGCACTCGGCACGCGCGTGACGGTGGTTGAGCTCGGCCCGGGGTTGATGCCGGGCTGCGACCGGGACCTCGTCCGTCCGCTCGAGAAGCGGCTGAAGGGCTCGCTCGAAGCCATCTACACCAACACCAAAGTCGCCGGGATGACGGCGGACCCCTCCGGCATCACGGTCAGCTTCGAGGGTAACGGCGCGCCGGCGACGGATCGCTTTGACCGCGTGCTGGTGGCCGTCGGCCGCCGCCCGAACGGCGCCAGGCTCAACGCGGCCGCGGCCGGCGTCACGGTCGATACGCGTGGCTTCATTGGCGTCGATGCGCAGATGCGCACCAACGTGCCGCACATTTTCGCGATCGGCGACGTGGTCGGGCAGCCGATGCTGGCGCACAAGGCCAGTCACGAGGGCAAGGTGGCTGCCGAGGTGGCAGCGGGCGAGAAGCGGGCCAACGATGCGCGGGTGATTCCGTCTGTCGCCTACACGGATCCGGAGGTCGCGTGGGTCGGACTGACGGAGACCGAGGCCAAGGAGCAGGGTCGGGCGATCGGCAAGGGGGTCTTCCCGTGGGCCGCATCGGGCCGCTCCCTGGCGCTTAACCGCGACGAGGGCTTCACGAAGCTCATCTTCGACCCGCAGACGCACCGCGTGCTGGGCGCGGGCATCGTCGGCAGCAACGCCGGGGACCTGATCGCCGAAGTCGGCCTCGCGATCGAGATGGGAGCGGATGCGGCTGACATCGGACTCACCATTCATCCGCACCCGACCCTGTCGGAGACCGTGGCGTTCGCTGCCGAGGCGTTCGAGGGCACGCTGACGGACCTCTACCTGCCGCGCAGCAAGTAAGGCCGTCGCAACGCTCAGGGCGCGAGCGGCACGGTCAGGATGGCGGCGAGGCCGGGTTCGTTGTCGGCGAAGCGCAGTTCCGCGTGGTGCAGTCGCGCAACGGCCGCGACCAGTGACAGGCCGAGCCCCGACCCCGGCAAGCCCGTCGACCCCGGCAGCCGGCGAAACCGCTGCACGGCGAGCTCGCGCGATTCGACGGGGATGCCCGGGCCCGTGTCCCGCACCTCAAGCCTCGCCTGCTGCTCGTCGCGGTCGAGGATCAGGGAGACCGGCCCGCCCTCGCCGTACTTGAGCGCGTTGTCGATGAGGTTCGCGACCGCCTGGGCCAGCAGCTGGCGGTGACCCTGCACGGTGAGGCCCGGCGCGATGCTCGCGGTCAGCCGGCCGGGCGCCGTCGGCTCGTAGAGTTCAAACAGGTCATTGACGACACCCGACAGATCGACCGGCTCAAGCGGCGCCGTGCCGGATTCGGCCATCGCGCTGCGCAGCAGGCCCTGGAGCGTGGCGCCCAGCCGGTCGATCTCCGCAATGACCACCGACTGGGCCGCGGCCTGCTCGGCCGACGTGGCCAGCCGTGCAGCGTCCTGGGCCGCGCCGCGGATGCGGTTCAGGTGCCCGCGCAGGTCGTGCGCGGTCGAGTCGATCACGGCGCGCAGCGTGTCGGTCAGCGTGTCGACGCGTTCCAGGAGCTCGTTGAAGCGGCCGACCAGGCCGTCGATCTCGTCGCCGCTGCCGGTCAGCGGCAGGCGCTCGCCGCGCGCGCCCGAGGCGATCCTTGCGGCGTTTGCCGCGATGGCGGCGGCCGCACGGGAAATGCGCCGGCCGAGCCACACGCCACCCAGCATGCCGAAGACGAGCGTCGCGCCGATCGCCCAGCCGAGGCTCTGCAGCATGACCCGGCGGAACGTCTGGCGGTCCTGAACGTCGCGCCCGACCAGCAAGCGAAAGCCACCCGACAGCTCGATGATGCGCGCGCGGATCCGCCGGCCGAGGTTCTCGTCCTTGCGCGAGGTCGTGACCTCGAATTCCGTCCAGCCTGCCGCGTTGTGCTGGGCATCGGCCAGTGCGACCACGTTCCCGGCCAGGAAATCCCCGCTGGGGCCGCGCAGTTCGTAGACCCCGCCGCGGACCCACGGATCGTCGGCTCGCTCGCTGACCAGCGTGACGAAGGCATCGAGGTCCTTGTCGCGGAAGTCCTCGGCAAGCGACTGGGCTTCGGCGCCGATCAGCTGCTCGGTCTCGCGCTCGATGATCCGCGAGGTGAGCACGTAGGCGGCGCCGAGGACGGCCACCATCGAGGCCGCCAGAACGAGGGTGTACAGCAGCGCGAGGCGCGCGATCGACGAGCGCGCGAAGCCCACCAGCACCTCAGGGCTCTTCGGTCAGCGTGTAGCCGGCGCCGCGTACGGTATGCAGCAGCGGCCGCTCGAATCCCTTGTCAATGGCCTGCCGCAGCCGGCTGATGTGGACGTCGATCACGTTCGTCTTCGGGTCAAAGTGATAATCCCAGACGCCTTCAAGGATCATCGTCCGGGTGACGACCTGCCGCGCATGACGCATGAGGAATTCGAGCAGCTGGAACTCGCGCGCGGTCAGCTCGATCTTGCGTCCGGCCCGCGACACGCGGCGGTTGCGCGCATCCAGCTCGAGGTCCGCCACGGTAAGGCGCGCGGGTGCCGTTGCCTCGCCGTGGCGCCTGACAAGCGCCTCAAGCCGGGCGGTCAGTTCCTCGAGGTGGTAGGGCTTCGTCAGGTAATCGTCACCGCCCGCGCGCAGGCCCTGGATGCGCTCATCGACCTCGTCGAGGGCCGAGAGAATGAGCACCGGCACCGCGGCGCCCTGGGCGCGCAGCCGTCGTACCACCTCGAGGCCGTCCAGCTTCGGCAGCATGCGGTCGAGCACGATCGCATCGAAGCTGCCGGCGGTGGCGGCCGCAAGGCCGGCGTCACCGTCCGCGGCGTGCTGCACCGTATGGCCGAGCTCGGCCAGCCCCTTGGAGAGGAACTCCGCCGCCCGGTCGTCGTCTTCCACCAGCAAAATGTTCATCGCGCTTCGGCTCCGAACCCCGTCATCGCCCGCATCATCCCGTGTGGCGGTCGCGACGGCGGCAATCTTAACCAGTCTTAACCTCGGAACAGGTCCCAGCGGGGTTCCCGGAGGCTACCCTAAGTCGCTGAATGAACCAGCCTGTCGAGGCGGCCAGCATGGAACGAAGACCGGCACGGCGTCCACGGACGCGTGATCGCGCAGCGGCGAACGCGGCGACCCTGCTGTCGTTCGTGGCACTGCTCGGCGGCGTGGTGGTGGCGCAGCGCGTGGGCAGCACGACCCCCGCCCATACCCAGGCCGACTGCGTCGACCTTGCGCGGCAGTACGATGTCGCAGCGCCCGCGCACCACGCGGCGCCGC